>DASRUW010000672.1:0-7056 GCA_035655255.1 Telluria sp.
ACAAGCAGTTCAAGCCGAAAGAGCCGGCCGGCAAGAAAGAAGGCGAGCAGTCCTGATGTAAGTCGGGGACAGATCGGAGCTCCGCGCCCGCTCTGTCCCCGATTGCCTTTGTATGGACGAATGTGACGCGGCGCGTCAGGCGGGGAACACCCCGGTTGACAAATAACGGTCGCCGCGGTCGCACACGACGAACACGATCGTCGCATTTTCCACAGTCTGTGAGATTCTCAAGGCAATCTCACAGGCTCCGGCTGCTGAAATTCCACAGAAGATTCCTTCCTCGGCCGCGAGGCGCCGCGCCATCTGCTCGGCCGCGGCCTGGCTGACGTTTTCCACCTGATCCACCCGGGCCCGGTCGAAGATCTTGGGCAGGTAGGCTTCCGGCCACTTGCGGATGCCGGGAATCGACGAGCCCTCCTCCGGCTGCGCGCCGATGATCCGCACCTCGGCATTCTTTTCCTTCAGATACTGCGACACGCCCATGATGGTGCCGGTGGTGCCCATCGCGCTCACGAAGTGGGTCACGCGACCGTCGGTGTCGCGCCAGATCTCCGGCCCGGTCGTCTCGTAGTGGGCGCGTGGGTTGTCCAGGTTGGCGAACTGGTCGAGGATCTTGCCCTTGCCGTCGCGCTGCATCTGTTCGGCCAGGTCGCGCGCGTATTCCATGCCGCCCGTCTTGGGGGTGAGCACGATCTGGGCGCCGTAGGCGGCCATGCTCTGGCGCCGTTCCACGGTCAGGTTGTCGGGCATGAGCAGCAGCATCTTGTAGCCGCGGATGGCCGCCGCCATGGCCAGGGCGATGCCCGTATTGCCGCTGGTCGCTTCGATCAGGGTATCGCCCGGCTGGATGTCGCCGCGCTCCTCGGCCCGGCGCAGCATCGACATCGCCGCGCGGTCCTTCACGGAACCGGCCGGGTTGTTGCCTTCGAGCTTGCCGAGGATGACGTTGTTGCGCGCCGCCGCGTCGGCGCCGGGAATGCGCATCAGGCGCACCAGGGGCGTGTTGCCGATCGTGTCGGCGATGGTCTTGTAGGCCATGTTGGGGGTCTCTTGCACAGGTACAAACCCCCATTGTAATCGGATCGCGTCATTCACGCGGAAGCGCCCCCGGGAGCCAAGCGTGGCCGCACAACTTACCAGGGGCCCCCGCCTGCGCGGGGTGACGGCGTTTCGGCCTACTTGGCTTTCTTGGCCGGCTTCATCTCCGTCTTAGCCGAGTGCTCGTAGGGCTTGCCGTTGACCTGCAGGCCGCCGTCCGACCACTTGGCGGCGGTCTTCTCGCCCACGCCCTTGATGCGGTGCTGGAAGTCGGACCAATCCTTGAAGTCGCCGTTCCTGGTGCGCTCGTCGATGATCATCTTGGACTTGGCTGGCCCGATACCCTTAATCGCGTCCAGCGCCGCCGCATCGGCCTTGTTCGCGTCCACCTGCGCAAAGGCGATGCCCATCGTTGCGACCAGCCCTGCCACCACCAGCATGAGTTTCTTGATCATGGTTCTCTCCGTTCGGATGGACGCGGCGGGATGCCGCTCCTGCGGCAAAGAACGCGCGCACGCCGGCGCAGTTGACGCCAACACGCAGGATCAGAAAGGTCTGACCCTGCCATTCGGAAAGTCGGAAATCAGCCGCCGGGGAACAGCTCGGCGCGGGTGACGGTGGCCGTGCCCAGCTTGCCGACCACGATGCCGCCGGCGCGGTTGGCGGTGAGCAGGGCCGCGTCCAGCGGCATGCCGGCGCCCAGCATGGCGGCCAGGGTGGCGATCACGGTGTCGCCCGCGCCCGAGACGTCGAACACCTCGCGCGCGTTGGCATGCACGTGCAGGACCTCGTCGGCCGTGTACAGGCTCATGCCCTCTTCCGAACGCGTCAGCAGCAGTGCCTCGAGGCCGAGCTGCACGCGCAGGCCCTGGGCCTTCTCGGTCAGCTGCTCCTCGTTCTTCCAGCTGCCGACGATGCGGCGCAGCTCGGACTTGTTGGGGGTGAGGATGGTGGCGCCGGCATAGGGCGAAAAGTCGTCGCCCTTGGGGTCGACCATCACCAGCTTGCCGGCCGCGCGCGCGGCCTGCACCATCTGCGCCACGTTTACCAGGCTGCCCTTGTTGTAGTCGGACAGGATCACCACGTCGTAGTCCGGCAGCAGCGCGTTGAACTGGGCCAGCTTGTCGCGCAGCGTGGTGTCGGTGGGCGCGTCCTCGAAGTCGATCCGCACCATCTGCTGCTGGCGTCCGATCACGCGCAGCTTGATGATGGTGGAGATGGCCGCGTCGCGCTTCAGGTAGCTGGCGATCTGCGATTCGGCCAGCAGCCTGGCCACCTCGTCGCCCGCCTCGTCGGCGCCCACCACGCCCAGCAGGCCGCAATGCGCGCCCAGGGCCGCGGCGTTGCGCGCCACGTTGGCGGCGCCGCCCAGGCGCGCTTCGCGCTTCTCGATGCGCACCACCGGCACCGGCGCTTCCGGCGAAATGCGGCTCACGTCGCCGAACCAGTAGCGGTCCAGCATGACGTCGCCCACCACCAGGATGCGCACCCGCGCCAGGTCCGGCGCGGGGCCGTGCGGGGTGGTCTGCGCGTCCAGCAGGCGGCTCGGCAGGCTGCTCATTTGCGGGTCAGGACCGAGCGGCCGATGCCGTGGTACTCGATGCCGTTCTCCGCCATCAGCTCCGGCTCGAACAGGTTGCGGCCGTCGAAGATCAGCGGCTGCTTGAGGGAGGCCTTGATCTGGTCGAAGTCGGGCGAGCGGAACGCCTTCCACTCGGTGACGATGATGAGGGCGTCGGCCTGTGGCAGGGTTTCCATCGGGCTGGCGCAGAACTGCACGCGCGCCAGCTGTTCGGGGGTGAGGTCCAGCGCCAGCACGCGGCGCGCCTCGTCCATCGCCACCGGGTCGTGCACGGCGACGGTGGCGCCGCGCTCCAGCAGGTCCTTGAGCAGCTCGCGGGCCGGGGCCTCGCGCATGTCGTCCGTGTTGGGCTTGAAGGCCAGGCCCCAGACGGCGAAGCGGCGACCGGTCAGGTCGGCGCCGAAGCGCTGCACCACCTTGTGGCCGAGGATGCGCTTCTGGCGGTCGTTGACGGCTTCCACCGCGCGCAGGATCAGGAGGTCCTGGTCGTACTGGCGCGCGGTGCGCTCCAGCGCCTGCACGTCCTTCGGGAAGCAGGAGCCGCCATAACCGGCGCCGGCGTACAGGAAGCTGTGGCCGATGCGCGGGTCCGAGCCGATGCCGTGGCGGACCGCCTCGATGTCCACGCCCACCCGGTCGGCCAGGTTGGCCAGTTCGTTCATGAACGAGATGCGCGTGGCCAGCATGGCGTTGGCGGCGTACTTGGTGAATTCGGCGGAGCGCACGTCCATCCAGTAGGTGCGCTCGTGATTGCGATTGAAGGGAGCGTACAGCTTCTTCATCAGGTCGTGCGCGCGCTGGCCGGACGGGCTGTCGTCGTGGCCGATCACGATGCGGTCCGGACGCATGAAGTCTTCGACCGCGGCGCCCTCCTTCAGGAATTCCGGGTTCGACACGACCGCGAAGTCGCAGGACACGCCGCGCGCGGCCAGCTCCTCGGACAGCGCCGCGCGCACGCGGTCGGCCGTCCCCACCGGCACGGTGGATTTATCGATCACGACCTTGTACTCGGTCATGTGCTTGCCGATGTTGCGGGCGGCGGCCAGCACGTACTGCAGGTCGGCCGAGCCGTCTTCGTCGGGCGGCGTGCCGACCGCGATGAACTGCAGCTGGCCGTGGGCGACGGAGGCCGCCACGTCGGTCGAGAACTGCAGGCGGCCGGCGGCGCGGTTGCGCGCGACGACCTCCTCGAGGCCCGGCTCGTGGATCGGAATGCCGCCGTTATTGAGCAGGTCGATCTTTTTCGCGTCCACGTCCAGGCAGAACACGTTGTTGCCCAATTCAGCCAGGCAGGCGCCCGTGACGAGGCCGACGTAGCCGGTGCCGATAATCGTAATCTTCATTGGTTAGTCCATCACATTCAGTTCTTCGGTGCGGCGCGGCGGATACGTGCCCCAGCTCGAACAGCCCGGGCACTGCCAGTAGAACTGGCGCGCCTTGAAGCCGCAGTGGCTGCAGCGGTAGCGCGCCAGCTTGGTGGTGTAGCCGTGCACCAGGTTCTTCACCATCGACAGCTCTTCCCAGATCTCCTTGGGCGCGTCCATCAGGCGCACCTCCAGCAGCTTGTCCAGGCCGAGCAGGGTCGGATTGCGGCGCAGTTCGTCGACCACCAGCTTCTTGGCCGCCTCCACGCCATCGAGTTCCACCACGGCCTTGAACACCACTTCGATCAGGTCGATCGAGGACGCTTCGGCCAGGTAGGAACGCAGCAGGTTCACGCCTTCCTGCGGGCGGCCCACGGCGCGGTAGCCGTCCATCAGGCGCTGGGCCACCAGGGCCACGTGCGGGACCGACTGCTGCTCCACGCGGCGCCAGGCCATCAGCGCGCCTTCGGTGTCGCCGCGCGCGAGCTGGGCGTCGCCGATCAGCATCGCGGCGCGCACGCTGTTGCGGTCCGTCTGCAGGGCCTTGTCCAGCAGCGCCAGCGCATCGTCCGGATGCATGTGGACCAGGGCATCCTGGGCCAGCTCGCAATAGAACTGGGCGATCTCCTTCTGGCGCGAACCGGCGCCCGCCTCCTGCAGGCCGCGCGCGGCCTCGATGGCGCGCTCCCATTCTTTTTCGCGCTGGAAGATCTCCAGCAGGGCGCGGCGCGCCTGCACGCCGTATTGGGTGTCCAGCAGGCGGTTGAAGGTCTCCTCGGCGCGGTCCAGCAGGCCCGCCTTCAGGTAGTCCATCCCCAGCTCGTACTGGGCGTGCACCTGCTGTTCCAGCGGCAGGTCGGGGCGCGCCAGCAGGTTCTGGTGCACCCGGATCGCGCGCTCGATCTCGCCGCGGCGGCGGAACAGGTTACCGAGCGCGAAGTGCATGTCGGCCGTCTCGGGATCGAGCTTGACGATCTCGATGAAGGCGTCGATCGCCTTGTCCGGCTGTTCGTTCAGTAGAAAATTGAGTCCCTTGAAGTAGCCGCGCGGAAGGCTGCGCGACTCGGACACGAGCTGCCGGATGTCGACCCGCGCCGCGATCCAGCCAAGGCCGAAAAACAGCGGGATGCCCAGCAGCCACCAGAGTTCCAGTTCCATGCGTGCTTGTTCTTGTTAAGACGGGGTCGGGCCGGCGCCGTCCGGCTGCGGCTGCACCGAGCCGCGGCGCGCGCTGTCCTGCAGCGCGGCGATGGTGCTCGCGTGGCGCTTGTTCTCGCGCCGGTGGCGGAACACGGTGGGAGTGACGGCCAGGATGCCCAGGGCGGCGCCGGCGATGAAGAACGCCAGCAGCATCAGCACCAGGGGGCCGCGCAGTTCGTAATTCAGGAAGAAGTGCAGATCGACCTCCTGCGTGTTCTTGAGGGCAAAGCCGAAGAACAGCACGAACAGGACCAGGCCGACGATTGTGGTCAGGAATTTCATAAGCACGAAGTGTGGCACAAACTTGCCTGGTTGTCTCGGTTCGGGCGACCAGGGGTCCCCGCTTCCACGGGGATGAAGCCAAAAAAAACGGCACCCGGAGGATGCCGTTTCTTGGACCAGATGACCGTTTCAGTCCTCGATGATCGGTTGCCCGACCATCGCATCGACCCGCTCGCGCAGCTGCTTGCCCGGCTTGAAGTGGGGCACCCGCTTCTCGGGCACCATCACCTTGTCGCCGGACTTCGGATTGCGTCCGATGCGCGGGGGGCGGCTATTGAGCGCGAAGCTGCCAAAGCCACGGATCTCGATGCGCTGGCCCGACGCCAGGGCGTTGGTCATCGCATCGAGGATGGTCTTGACCGCATACTCCGCATCTTTCGCCACCAGCTGCGAATAACGCTCAGCGAGGCGGTTGATCAATTCGGACTTGGTCATCTGGATCGCTTCCGGCGATTACTGCTTGTTGTCGAACTTCGCTTTCAGCAGCGCGCCCAGGCTGGTCGTGCCCGAAGCGGCGCTCGAATCCGAAGCCAGCTTCTGCATGGCTTCAGCCGTGTCGGCGTTGTCCTTGGCCTTGATCGACAGCTGGATCGAACGTGCCTTGCGGTCGATGTTGATCACCATCGCTTCGACGGCGTCGCCGACTTTCAGGTGGGTGCCAGCATCTTCCACGCGGTCGCGCGAGATTTCCGACGCACGCAGGTAGCCTTCGACTTCTTCCGACAGGGCGATCACGGCGCCTTTCGGCTCGACCGACTTGACGGTGCCGTTGACCAGCGAACCCTTGTCGTTCATGGCGGCGAAGTTGTTGAACGGGTCGCCTTCCAGCTGCTTCACGCCCAGGGAGACGCGCTCGCGCTCCACGTCGATCGCCAGCACGACGGCTTCCAGCTCGTCGCCCTTCTTGAACTTGCGCACGGCTTCTTCGCCGGATTCGGTCCAGGACAGGTCGGACAGGTGCACCAGGCCGTCGATGTTGCCCGGCAGGCCGATGAACACGCCGAAGTCGGTGATCGACTTGATCGCGCCCTTGACCTTGTCGCCCTTCTTGTGGTTCGCGCCGAACTCGTCCCACGGATTGGCCTTGCACTGCTTCATGCCCAGCGAGATACGGCGACGCTCTTCGTCGATCTCGAGAACCATGACTTCGACTTCGTCGCCCAGCTGGACAACCTTGTTCGGAGCCACGTTCTTGTTGGTCCAATCCATTTCGGACACGTGCACCAGGCCTTCGATGCCCTGCTCGACTTCCACGAACGCACCGTAGTCGGTCAGGTTGGTGACCTTGCCGAACAGACGGGTGCCTTGCGGGTAGCGACGCGACAGACCGGTCCACGGATCGTCGCCCAGCTGCTTGACGCCCAGGGAAACGCGGTTCTTCTCCTGATCGTACTTGAGCACTTTGGCGGTGATCTCTTGACCGACTTGCAGCACCTCGGAGGGGTGACGCACGCGGCGCCATGCCAGGTCGGTGATGTGCAGCAGGCCGTCGATGCCGCCCAGGTCCACGAACGCGCCGTAGTCGGTCAGGTTGGTGACTTTGCCGAACAGGCGGGTGCCTTGTGGGTAACGACGGGACAGACCGGTCCA
>DASRUW010000673.1:0-9202 GCA_035655255.1 Telluria sp.
CTTGTCGTCCCGCTTGCATCAGTCGCGGAAATTATTAAATTCCAGCGGGGTATCCTGCACTTCCTTGCGCAGCAGCTGGATGGCCGACTGCAGATCGTCACGCTTAGCGCCTTGTACGCGCACCGTGTCGCCCTGGATCGACGCCTGGACTTTCATCTTGCTGTCCTTGATGATGCGGACGATCTTCTTGGCCGTGTCGGAGTCGAGCCCGTTGCGGATCCGGATCACCTGCTTGACCTTGTCGCCGCCAATCTTCTCGATCTTCGCTTCATCATCGAGAAAGCGCACGTCCACCTTGCGCTTGGCCAGCTTGTTGGTCATCACGTCCTTCACCTGCTGCAGCTGGAAGTCCGAATCCGCGTAGGCGGTCAGCTCGTTCTCCTTCTGCTCCACGCGCGCATCGCTGCCTTTGAAATCGAAACGGGTGGTGATCTCCTTGTTGGTCTGGTCGATCGCGTTCCGCACCTCGACCATGTCCGCTTCGGACACGACATCAAACGACGGCATAATGGTTCCTCGAAAATCGAATCCCGCTATTTTACGCGACAACGGCCTGTTATTAGAGTATTCCCACTATAATTGAAGGAAATTTCCCATCTCCCATGCGTCCTCAACCAGCACTTCAGCACGGCTTTTCCCTTCGTCCCTTCAACACCTTCGGCATCGATGCCCGCGCCCGTCTTTACGTGCGCGTGGATGAGCCCGGCCAGCTGGAAGCGGCCCTGGCCGATCCGGCGCTGGCGGCGCTGCCGCGGCTGGTGCTGGGCGGTGGCAGCAATCTGCTCCTGACCCGGGACTTCGACGGCCTGGTGCTGCACATGTGCACGCGCGGACGCGAGATCGTGGGCGAGGACGGCGCGCACGTCCTGGTGCGGGCGGCGGCGGGGGAGAACTGGCACGGCTTCGTGCAGTGGACGCTGGAGCAGGGCCTGGGCGGGCTGGAAAACCTGTCGCTGATCCCGGGCACGGTGGGCGCCGCGCCGATCCAGAACATCGGCGCCTACGGAGCCGAGACGCGCGACGTGTTCCACTCGCTCACGGTGTACGACCCGGTGGCGGGCGCGCGCCGCGTGCTGGACGGGGCGGCCTGCCGGTTCGCCTACCGCGACAGCGTGTTCAAGCACGCGGACGGGCGCCATCTCATCATTCTCGACGTGACCTTCGCCCTGCCCAAGGCCTGGCAGCCGAACCTGCGCTACGCGGAGCTGGCGCAGGAGCTGGCGGGCGTGGCCGCGCCCAGCGCGCGCCAGGTGAGCGCTGCCGTCATCGCCATCCGCCAGCGCAAGCTGCCCGATCCGGCCGTGATCGGCAACGCCGGCAGCTTCTTCAAGAATCCGGTGGTGAGCCGCGCCCAGTGCGAGGAGCTGCTGGCGCGCTATCCGAACCTCGTGCACCACGCGCAGGCGGACGGCACGGAAAAGCTGGCCGCCGGCTGGCTGATCGACCAGTGCGGATGGAAGGGCAAGGCGCTCGGCGCCGCGGGCGTGTATCCGAAGCAGGCGCTGGTCCTCGTCAACCTGGGCGGGGCCAGCGGCGCGGACGTGGTGGCCCTGGCGCGCGCGATCCAGGCCGACGTGCTGGCGCGCTACGGCGTCGCGCTCGAACCCGAACCGGTCTTCATCTGAACCCGGGGGGCGTTCACATCGCCTTGAACAGCGAGGTGTAGAGCGGACCGACGCGCAGGCGTTCGGCCCGCCCGCGCAGGGCGAGCGACATCTTGCCCGCGTCGTCGCGCGTGCTGCTGTCGACGTAGCGGCTGTTGACGATCGTGCCGCGATGGATCTGCCAGAACACGGCGGGATCGAGCTGCGGCAGCAGTTCGCGCAGGCTCACGCGGATCAGGGCCTCGTGCTCCGCCGTCACCACGCTCACGTACTTGTCGACCGCCTCGAAATACACCACTTCGGCCAGCGGAATCAGGCGCACCTGGTTGCCGACCGCCGCGCGGATGATCGTCAGCGGCTCGGCGGCCGGCGCCGGGGCCAGCAGGCGCAGCTGGCCCAGCAGCGCCTCCAGCGCCGGCGCGCGGGCGGCCAGGCGCTGCTTCAGGCGCGCCACCGTCCGGCCCAGGCGCTCGTCGCTGATCGGCTTGAGCACGTAGTCGGCCGCGTCGTTCTCGATGGCCGCCAGCGCGAATTCGTCGTACGCGGTGACGAACACCACCAGCGGGAAGGGCGTGTCGGCCGGCCACTGGTCGGCCAGCTCCTCCGCCGCCTCCAACCCGCTCTTGCCCGGCATTTTGATGTCGAGGAAAAGCACGTCCGGCCGGTGTGCGAGGGCGCCGGCGACCGCATCGATCCCGTTCGGGCAGGTGGCGACCACCTCCAGTTCGGGCCACAGGCGGCGCAGCGCGTGGGCGAGCGTGGCGGCGAGAATCGGTTCGTCTTCGGCGATGAGGGCGCGGATCGTCATGGTGTGATGGGCAGGTGGATGGTGGCCAGGGCGCCGCTCGGATGGGCGGCTTCCAGGGTCAGCGCGGCCTGCTCGCCGAAGAGAGCGGCCAGGCGTTCACGCGTGTTGGCCAGGCCGAGGCGGGTGCCGGTGCGCCCTGGCGTGGCATCGGGCCCGCGGCCGTCGTCCGCCACGGTAAGGACGATGGCAGCGGCGCCGCGTGCGGCGCGCACCGTCACGCGGCCGCCTTCCACCTTCGGCTCCAGGCCGTGGCCGATGGCGTTTTCCACCAGCGGCTGCAGCAGCATGGGTGGCACGCGCGTGGAGCGCAGGTCTTCCGGCAGCTCCAGCGCGTACGACAGGCGCGTCCCCATGCGCACGGACATCAGGCCGAGGTAGGCTTCGATCAGCGCGAACTCGGTGGCCAGCGTGGTCAGCTCGGTGCGCGAGGCGCTGAGCGTGGCGCGCAGGTACTGGATCAGCTGGTCGAGCATCTGCTGCGCGCGCGGCGGGTCGAACGCGATCAGACCCTGCAGGTTGGCCAGGGTGTTGAACAGCATGTGCGGCTCGAGCTGGGCCTGGAGCAGCATCAGCTGCGCCTGCACCGCCTGGCGCTCGATGCGCTCGGCGCGGGCGCGCTCGTTGGCCGCAGCTGCGCGCGCGTGTTCGAGCCGGTCGCGCAGGGCCAGCATGCACATGGCGGCGATGATCGCCAGGGCCGTGAACAGGACCGAGTCGTACCAGCGCGGGCTGAACGGCTTGTCGGCCGAGAGCTCTTGCAATCCGAGCAGGAGCAGCGCCAGGCGCGAGCCGTAGGTCTGGGCCAGCGGCGCGGCCAGCAGGCAGACGGGCAGCAGGATGCGCCAGTCCGGCGCGCGCACGGCGCCCCACATCCACAGCCGGAAGCCGTCCACCAGGAACAGCGCGGCCAGGCCGATGCAAAGCGAAAAGGTGAGCGTGATCGGAAAGCGGGCGTAAGCCCCGGTAATGGTCACGATGGCCATGGCGGCGACGCTGGAAAAGGCCAGCAGCCAGACGCCATCTTCGAGGAATCGCTTGTAAGGGAACCGTTTCATGCTCCGCATTGTCGGTGCGGGCGGCGGGAAGAAGCAAGCGGCGCTGCGACAAAACGGCCCGCCGCTGGAGCCAAACCGCGTCCGCGGCGACCGAAACGCACCCAAACCAGGGTCACCAAACCAGGGTCAGATACCGTCAAATGAAAAGCCGCCCCGGGGGCGGCTTTGGAGGGGGCGCGGCGCGCTTACTTCTTGTTGCGCGCTACCGCGGCGATCCGCATGCGCAGGGCGTTGAGCTTGATGAAGCCGCCGGCGTCGGCCTGGTTGTAGGCGCCGCCGTCTTCGTCGAAGGTCGCGATGGTCTTGTCGAACAGCGAATCGGTCTTCGAGTCGCGGGCGACCACGATCACGTTGCCTTTGTAGAGCTTCAGGCGGACCCAGCCGTTGACGCACTGCTGCGTGTGGTCGATCAGGGTCTGCAGGGCGACGCGCTCGGGCGACCACCAGTAGCCGTTGTAGATCATCGAGGCGTAGCGCGGCATCAGGTCGTCCTTCAGGTGCGCCACTTCGCGGTCCAGGGTGATCGATTCGATCGCGCGGTGCGCCTTGAGCATGATGGTGCCGCCCGGCGTTTCATAGCAGCCGCGCGACTTCATGCCGACGTAGCGGTTCTCCACCAGGTCGAGGCGGCCGATGCCGTGCTTGCCGCCCAGGCGGTTCAGCTCCGTCAGCACCGCGGCCGGCGACAGGCGCTTGCCGTTCAGGGCCACGATGTCGCCCTTTTCGAATTCCACGTCCAGGTATTCGGCCGCGTCGGGCGCCGCTTCCGGGCTCACGGTCCAGCGCCACATCGATTCCTCGGCTTCCGCTTCCGGATTCTCCAGGTGGCGGCCTTCGTAGGAGATGTGCAGCAGGTTGGCGTCCATGGAGTAGGGCGCGCCGCCGGCCTTGTGCTTCATGTCGATCTCGATGCCGGCGTCTTCCGCGTACTTGAGCAGCTTCTCGCGCGAGAGCAGGTCCCATTCGCGCCACGGGGCGATGATCTTCACGCCCGGCTTGAGCGCGTAGGCGCCCAGCTCGAAGCGCACCTGGTCGTTGCCCTTGCCGGTGGCGCCGTGCGAGATGGCGTCGGCGCCGGTCTCGTTGGCGATCTCGATCAGGCGCTTGGCGATCAGCGGCCGCGCGATCGAGGTGCCGAGCAGGTATTCGCCTTCGTAGATCGTGTTGGCGCGGAACATCGGGAACACGAAGTCGCGCACGAATTCCTCGCGCACGTCGTCGATGAAGATGTTCTCGGGCTTGATGCCGAACTTGAGCGCCTTGGCGCGCGCCGGTTCCAGCTCCTCGCCCTGGCCCAGGTCGGCGGTGAAGGTGACGATCTCGCAGTGATAGTTATCTTGCAGCCATTTCAGGATGACCGAGGTGTCCAGACCGCCGGAGTAGGCGAGGACGACTTTTTTAATATCGCTCATGGTGGTTCTCGTTGGGGGTTAGTCGGGAAGCTGGCCAAGCAGCAGGTATTCGATCAGGGCCTTCTGGACGTGCAGGCGGTTCTCCGCCTCGTCCCAGACCACCGATTGCGGCCCGTCGATGACGCTGGCCGCGACTTCTTCGCCGCGGTGCGCGGGCAGGCAGTGCATGAACAGCGCGTCGCCGTTGGCGCGCGCCATCTTCTCGTCGTCCACGATGAAGCCGGCGAAGGCTTTCATGCGTTCGGCGTTCTCCTTCTCGTAGCCCATGCTGGTCCAGACGTCGGTGTTGACCAGGTCGGCGCCGGCGCAGGCGTCCGACGGGTTCTCGAAGAAGGTGTAGCGGTCGGTCTGCACGAGGCTCATGTCCATGTCGTAGCCCTTGGGGGTCGACACGTTCAGGTGGAAGCCGAACACTTCGGCCGCCTGCAGCCAGGAGTAGAGCATGTTGTTGGCGTCACCCACCCAGGCCACGGTCTTGCCCGTGATCGGGCCGCGGTGCTCGTAGTAGGTGAACACGTCGGCCAGCACCTGGCAGGGGTGGTGTTCGTTGGTCAGGCCGTTGATGACGGGGACGCGCGAGTTGGCCGCGAAGCGCTCGATGATGTCCTGGCCGAAGGTACGCACCATGATGATGTCGCACATGCGCGACATGACCTGGCCGGCGTCTTCCACCGGCTCGCCGCGTCCGAGCTGGGAGTCGCGCGTGTTCAGGTAGATGGCGGCGCCGCCCAGCTGGTGCATGCCGGCCTCGAAGGACAGGCGGGTGCGGGTCGAGTTCTTTTCGAATACCATGACCAGGGTGCGGTCGATGAGCGGGTGATAGATCTCGTAGTTCTTGAACTTGCGCTTGATGATGGCGGCGCGCTGGATCACGTACTCGAATTCCTCGCGCGTGAAATCGGCGAACTGCAGGAAATGCTTGATCGGCTTTTTGGAAGTCATATAGACAGGTGGTCAGCTCGCATGGCGCGAACGATCTTACTTGTGTGTGGGGCAGATCATTATACGGGGTTTTTCCGTCTTTTTGGCAGCGCAGCAATTTTTGCCCTGGCGGCGCCGTCTGTTGACCTGAAAATAGGCGGGTGCTATAGTCGCCAAAACAAGTGGTAACGTTTCCAATTTCAGGAACGTTCAGGGAGACAGGATGTTCGCTCTTCACAGGAAGGTGGCGGTCGTGGCGCTGGCGTTCGGGGCCTGGCTGGCCGCGCCAGGCTGGGCGCAGGCGGCGCCCCAGGCGGGCGGGCGCGGCGCCGTTCCTCCGGCCGAAGTGATCCACTGGTGGACCTCGGGCGGCGAGTCGGCCGCCGTGCGCGTGGTGGTGGACGCCTACCGCGCCGCCGGCGGCAACTGGCAGGACAGCGCCATCGCCGGGAGCGAGCAGGCGCGATCCGTGGCCATCAACCGCATCGTCGGCGGCAAGCCGCCGGTGGCCGCGCAGTTCAACACCAGCCGCCAGTTCCACGACATGATCGACGCGGCCATGCTGGCCAACGTGGACGACATCGCGGCGCGCGAGCACTGGGACAAGGTGCTGCCCGAGCCGATCCAGGACGTCATCCGCCAGAACGGCCATTACTACGCCGTGCCGCTGGATTTTCACATGCCGGCCTGGATCTGGTATTCCAAGGCCGCCTTCAAGAAGGCCGGGATCGCGCGCGAGCCGGCCAGCATGGAGGAGCTGTTCGTCGCGCTGGACAAGCTCAAGGCCGCGGGCCTGATCCCGCTCGCCCACGGCGGCCAGTCGTGGCAGGAAAACATCGTATTCATGGCGGTGCTGTCCAACGTCGGCGGCAAGGACCTGTACCTGCGGGTGATGCGCGACCGCGACCCGCGCGCGATCGCGTCGGCCGATTTCCGCCGCGTCCTGCTGACCTTCAAGCGTCTGCAAGGCTATGTCGACCGCGGTTCGCCCGGGCGCAACTGGAACGACGCCACCGCCTTGCTGATCACGGGACGCGCCGGGGTGCAGATCATGGGGGACTGGGTCAAGGCGGAGTTCTCCGCCGCGCACCAGAGCGCCGGCAAGGACTACGGCTGCATTCCCGGCTTCGGCGCGAAGGCGCCATATCTGATCCAGGGCGACGCCTTCGTCTTCCCCAAGACCGCCGACCCGAACGCCGTGCGCGCCCAGAAGCTGCTCGGGCAGGTACTGGTGGCGCCGGCCACGCAGCTCGGTTTCAACCGCCTCAAAGGCTCGATCCCGGTGCGCACGGACCTGGACATGTCCTCGCTCGACATGTGCGCCCAGATGGGCCTGAACATCATGAAGGACCGCACGCGCCACGTCGGCATCGGCGAGGTGTACCTGACGCCGGACCAGAACGGGGCGCTGGCCGATGCGCTGACGATCTACTGGAACCGCAACCAGCCGGTCGAGCAGGCGCAGAAGGCCATCGCTTCGGCCCTGAGGAACTAGCGTGCGCATGCTGTCCCGGCTCGAACACCGCATGTAACCGGAGAACACCATGCAAGAGAACGCAATCCAGGACATCGTCATCGTCGGCGGCGGCACCGCCGGCTGGATGACCGCCGCCGCCCTGGCGGAGCTGCTGCCGAGGGGACTGCGCATCCGCCTGGTGGAGTCCGACCAGATCGGCACCATCGGCGTGGGCGAGGCGACCATTCCCCACATCCGTACCTTCAACCACGCCCTCGGCATCGACGAGGACGAATTCCTGCGCGCGACGCAGGGCACGTTCAAGCTCGGAATCGAGTTCGCCAATTGGAAGCAGGTGGGCGAGTCCTACATCCACGGCTTCGGCAAGATCGGACACGACCAGGCGCTCGCCAAGTTCTACCAATACTGGCTCAGGATGTACCTGGCCGGTAAGGCGCCCGACCTGCGCCACTTCTCGATCAACACCATGGCGCCGCACGCCAACAAGTTCATGCGCGGCGCGGCGGACATGCCGAATTCGCCGCTGGGCGACATCGCCTACGCCTTTCACTTCGACGCCGGCATGTACGCGCGCTACCTGCGCGGCTACAGCGAGAAGCGCGGCGTCACCCGGACCGAAGGCAAGATCAAGCGCGTGGCGGTGCGTGACGCGGACGGCTTCGTCGACTTTCTCGAGCTGGAAAACGGCGAACGTATCCGCGGCGACCTGTACATCGACTGCTCCGGCATGGCGGCGCTGCTGATCGGCCGCGCGCTGCGCACGCCCTTCGAAGACTGGGGCCACTGGCTGCCGTGCGACACGGCGCTGGCCGTGCCCTGCGCGTCGACCAAGCCGCTGCTGCCGTACACGCGTTCGAGCGCGCACGGCGCCGGCTGGCAGTGGCGCATCCCGCTCCAGCACCGCATCGGCAACGGACACGTCTTCTCCAGCGGTTTCATGAGCGTGGACGAAGCCAGCGCCATCCTGCTGCAAAACCTGGATGGCGAGGCGCTGGGCGAGCCGCGTGCGATCTCCTTCCGGCCCGGCAAGCGGGCGCGCGGCTGGAACAGGAACGTGGTCGCGGTCGGCCTCTCGGGCGGCTTCCTGGAGCCGCTGGAGTCGACCAGCATCCATCTGATCCAGAGCGCCATCACGCGCCTGATCCACTTCTTCCCGACCCGCGCCTTCGACCAGGCCGACATCGACGCCTACAACGCGCAGACCGACTACGAGTACGAGCGCATCCGCGACTTCATCATCCTGCACTACAAGCAGACCGAACGCACCGACACGCCGTTCTGGAACTACTGCCGCAACATGGAAGTGCCGGAGACGTTGCGCCGCAAGATGGATTTGTTCCGCACGCACGGCCGCCTGTTCCGCGAAGGCGAGGAGCTGTTTACGGAGGTGAGCTGGCTGCAGGTGATGCACGGCCAGGGCCTGCGCCCGCACGGCTACCATCCGGTGGTGGACCAGCGCAGCGAGGAGGAGATCGGATCGCTCCTGTCCAACGTGGCGAACGTGATCCGCAAGTGCGTCGAGGTGATGCCGACGCACGAGGAATTCATCGCCGCCCACTGCGCGGCGCCCGCACCGTAACCCAAGACCAAGGAATCCGCATGTTGATGACTTCCCGGCGCCTGCTGGCGCTCGCATCTCTCACGCTGCTGGCCAGCTGCGCCTCGAACGGCGGTCCGTCCGACCGCGCCGGCGCCGCCCCCGTCGCCCAGGGGCAGGTCGGGCTATGGGTGACGACCGGCGAGCGCGCGCAGTTGCTGCAGCGCGCGCCGGACCTGGCGTTTTCCACCGCCGCGCAGGAAGGCGAAGTGGTGGTCGATGCCTCGACGCGCTACCAGGAAATGGTCGGCTTCGGCGCCGCGCTCACCGACGCCTCCGCCTGGCTCCTCGTGAACAAGATGACGCCCCAGGCGCGCACCGCGCTGCT
>DASRUW010000674.1:0-2604 GCA_035655255.1 Telluria sp.
CTGATCGGCTTGGTGATGTAGTCGACCGCGCCCAGGTCGAAGCCGGCCTGTTCGTCCTCGGTCTCGGCGCGCGCCGTCAGGAAGATGATGGGGATGGCCTGGGTCACCGGATCGGCCTTGAGGCGGCGGCACACTTCATAGCCGTCGAGTTCCGGCATCATCACGTCCAGCAGGATCAGGTCGGGCGGCGTGGCCTCGGCGATTCTCAAGGCGCGCGCGCCGCTGTTGGCCAGCTTGACCGTGTAGTCGTCCTCCAGCAGGTCCCGCATCAGCGCCAGGTTCTGGGGCGTGTCGTCGACCACCAGGACCGTGGCGCGGTAAGGCAATTCAGGCAAGGCTGACATCCGGTTCACTCCATTCGCCCCGCTCCAGGCAGGCCGCTTTCAGGATACGCAAGGCTTGTTCGCTGTCGAACTGGCTGGCGGCGCTGGCCAAGGCGGCGAAGCGTTCCGGGAACGCGGCGCGCAGCAGCTCCGCCTCGGCCGCGATCACGCGCTCGGCGTGGCCGTCGTCGTTCTCCAGCAAGGCGCGCAACTGGCGGCACACGGCCCGCAGGCGGGCATCGTCCGCACCGGCGGCGACGCGCGGCGCCGCTGCGGGAAGCGCGGCGGCGATGGCCTGCCCTAGCAGTTCGACCTGTGCGTCCAGCTTGGCGCTCAGTGCCTCGACGTCGGCCCAGGAAGGCTCGGCTTCGCGCAACGCCGCTTCCAGCGTTTCGGCTTGCAGCGTCAGCGCCTGGGCGCAGATCTGCGCGGTCATGCCCTTGAGGGTATGGGCCTCCAGTTCGGCTGCTCTCGCCGCGCGCCGCGCCACGCCCTGATGCAGCCGTTCGCGCACGCCCGCCTGGGCGCTCATGAAGGCGCGCAGCATGGCCAACAGGCGCTCGCCCCGGCCGGACACGCGGCGCAGGCACTCCTGCAGGTCCAGGCCGGGTATGCTGTCCGGCAGGCCGGCCGGCGCATCCGGAGCCGGCGCCGTGGCGCGCTGCACGCCCAGGCCGGGGCGCGGCGCGATCCAGCGCGCCAAGGCGGCGTACAGCTCGGCCGGCTCGACCGGTTTGGCCACGAAATCGACCATCCCGGCGGCGAGGCAGGCCTTGCGGTCGGCCGCCATGGCGTTCGCGGTCATCGCCACGATGGGCACATGCTCGCGTTCCGGCAGGGCATGGATCGCACGCGTCGCTTCGAGGCCGTCCATTTCGGGCATTTGCATGTCCATCAGGATCAGATCGTATTCGGATTGCTCCACACGGGCGAGCGCCTCGCGCCCGTTGCCAGCCACGTCGACCCGCATCCCGGCGTCCGCCAGCAATTCGCCGGCCACTTGCTGGTTCATCGCGTTGTCTTCGACGAGGAGAATGCGCGCGCCGGCGCGCTGGCGCAGCTCGGGCGGCAGGGCCGGTTCGGCATGCGGGTGCGCCACGGGGCGCAGCACGGGATCGGCCACCGTTTCGGCGATCGCGTCGAACAGCTGCGACGGCGTGATCGGCTTGGCCAGCACGCGCCGGATGCCCAGGCTGGCGGCGGACGCCGCCACTTCTTCCCGTCCGTACGCGGTCAGCATCAGGAGCTTGGGCTGGCGGCCGAGGTCCATGCAGGCGATCGCCCGCGCCGTCTCCAGACCGTCCATGTCCGGCATCTGCCAGTCGATCAGGACCAGGTCAAAGCCGCGCCCGGCCTGGCGGTCCAGGCGCAGCACTTCCAGCGCCTGCGGGCCGCCCGCCACGTCGACCACGTCCATCATCAGGTTGGCCAGCATCTCGCGCAGCGCCAGGCGCGCGTTGGCGCAGTCGTCGACGACCAGCACGCGCAGGCCGTTCAGGCTGGGCGCAAGCGCCGGACGGGCCGGGGCCGCTGAACCGACGCCGACCTTGATCGTCGCCCAGAAGCGCGAACCTGCCCCGGGCGCCGACTCGACGCCGACACTGCCTCCCATCAGCTCCGCCAGCCGCTTGGCGATCGCGAGGCCAAGCCCGGTGCCGCCATACTTGCGGGTGGTGGAGACGTCGGCCTGGCGGAAACCTTCGAACAGGTGGCCGGCCTGGTCGGGCGCAATGCCGATGCCGGTGTCGCGCACGGAGAATTCCAGCAGCGCCTGGCCACCCTTGCGTTCCTTGAGCCGGACCACCACGTCGATCTCGCCGCTGTCCGTGAACTTGACGGCGTTGTTGGCATAGTTGATCAGAATCTGGGACAGGCGCAGCGGATCGCCCACCAGGCGCGGCGGCACGTCGCGCGCGACGTCGAACACCAGCTCCAGCCCTTTGGCGGCGGCCTTGGCCACCACCACGTTGGCCACGCCTTCCAGCACCCGCTCCAGCTCGAACTCGACCTGCTCCACTTCCAGCTTGCCCGCCTCGATCTTGGAAAAATCGAGCACGTCGTTGATCACGCCCAGCAAATGCTGGCCGGCCTGCTGCACCTTGAGCAGGTAATCGCGCTGGCGCTGGTCCAACTCGGTCTTCAACGCGAGATGGCTCATCCCCAGGATGGCGTTCATGGGCGTGCGGATCTCGTGGCTCATGTTGGCCAGGAAGGCCGATTTCAGGCGGGTCGCGTTCTCGGCCACGATCTTCGCCTTGCGCATGTTCCGGTACAGGAAGCC
>DASRUW010000675.1:0-2390 GCA_035655255.1 Telluria sp.
GGCCCAGCGCCGCGTCGACCGATGTCACGATCCGTTCCGCGCACGCGGTGCAGGAAGCTTTTCACGCCGGGGACGATGCCAACTGGGGCCGGGTGGTGATCTATCGCCTGTCCAACACCGCGGTCAGCGTGTACGAGGACCTGTACATGGCGCCCGGCGCCGAGCGCACGATCGGCGCCGCGTTCGGCCCGGCCGCGAACGGGCTGGTGGACCATTATGAGGTGTATGACCTGGGCGCGAACGGCACCCACGGCAAGTTCAGCGTCAACGGCGGCGCCGCCGCCGAGTATGCGGCCGGCGCGCCGTTGACGGTCGCCGCGGCCGACCTGGCCACGCTCAAGTTCATCGCTCCCGGCACCGGAACGGAAGACACCATCATGGTCCGCGCCTTCAACGGCAGCTACTGGGGCGACTGGGCGCCGCTGAAGGTCAGCGTGGGCCTGGACGCGCAGGCGCCGGTGGTGCGGCCCTTGTCTGACGTCCTGCTCACGCGGCATGTGGACGAGTTGCACGTGGCGAACCTGTTCACGGCGGACGCGGGGGCGGAGTTCTACGACGTTACCTTCCACTACGACGAACATGGCCTGGACCATAACGGGCTGTCATGGATCGAGCTGAACGGAGCAACCGCGCTGGCCCATCCCTACGGCGTCGATCTGCGCGTGAGCGCCGCCGATTTCGCCAAGCTGATGCTCGGTGCGACCGCAGAGTACACCACCGGCACGCTGAAGGTGCGGCCGGTGGGACCGAACGAGGTGCTGGGCAAGGAGGCTTGGCTGTCGATCCAGATCCCGGACGTGCATCTTGAGCCGCATTCGCACACCGCGGGCGCGGGCCAGACGATCGCGTTCGACAGCCTGTTCACGCTGGCGCCCGAAGACCTCAAGGACGTGCGCTATTTCGTGATTTCCCCCGGCTGGCCAGTGGCAACCGATCCGTTCACGGACTCCGGGTATGGCACGCTGAACTTGAACGGCGCGATCGATTCCGGCGACGGCTCCAGTTACCTGCGCATCGCCGCCGGCGAGTTGTCCAAGCTGACCTACAAGCTGCCCCTCAATCAGGGCTCCTTCAACTTCACGATCCGCGCGGAGTACGCCGCGAACCGCTATTCGTCCGAGGCGGTGGTGCAAGTCAAGACCGTGGGCAATCCGTCCATCCTGGTGCCGCACGATACGACGGTCGCCCAGGGGCAGTCGGTGGCGCTCGCCGATCTGGTCAGCCTGGCGCCGAACGCCAGCGCGACCTTCTACAAGATCATCGATCCGTCCGGCGGCGGTTCGGTCACGCTTGGCGAAGGGGTCATCAACCTGCGCATGGACGAGGCATTCGAGCCTGGCGTGATCATCGTGCAGGCCAGTGACCTGGCCAACGTGCGCTATACCGGCAGCGCGGCGGCCGGCAGCGAGATCCTGTCGATCTCGGCGCTGACCGGTTCGTTCGCCTATCCCTCGACCCAGAATCCGTCCAACCTGAGCGACATGGCGCTGGCCTTCGGCGCAGAAGTCGGCGTCAGGGTCACGTCCGGTAACCCGCACGCCAACTGGGCGCCGACCGGCGCGGTGAGCGTGGGCGGCACGCTGCAGGTCGGCGCAACGCTGAGCGTGCAGAACACGCTGTCCGACGCGGACGGCCTCGGGCGCTTCCAGTACCAGTGGTTCCGCGACGGTCAGGCGATCGCCACGGACGGCGCCGCCGCCACCTACGTCCTGACACCGGCCGACAACGGCAAGGCCATGAGTGTGCGCGTCAGCTACATCGACGGCGCCGGGGTGGGCACCAGCGTCGATTCGGCGGCAACGTCTGCGGTCGGGGCCGCTCCGAATACCGCGCCGGGCGGTGCAGTCACCGTCGCCGGCACCGCCACCCAGGGGCAGATGCTGAGCGCGGTCAGCACCTTGACCGATGCGGACGGCCTGGGCACGCTGCATTATCAATGGCTGCGCGGCGGCGTCGCGATCGACGGCGCCACCGTCGCGGCTTACACGCTGCAACAGGCGGACGTGGGCGCGGCCATGTCGGTGCGTGTCACCTACGTGGACGCGCTCGGCCACAACGAGAGCGTCGACGCGGCCGCCACCGCCGCCGTCGCCAATGTCAACGATGCACCCACGGGCGGCGTGGCCGTCAGCGGCACCCCGCTCGAAGGACAGACCTTGGGCGTGATTTCGACCCTGGCGGACCTGGACGGACTGGGCGCCCTGGGTTACGCCTGGCTGCGCGATGGCGTGCCAATTACCGGTGCCAGCGGCGCCACCTACAGCCTGACGGCGGCCGATGCCGGCCATGCTGTCAGCGTGCGAGCGACCTATGTCGATGGCTTCGGCGCGACCGAGCAGGCCGTGTCGGCGCCCGTGCAAGTGCAGGCGCCGCCGCCCCCGCCGCCGGCC
>DASRUW010000676.1:0-3059 GCA_035655255.1 Telluria sp.
ATCGCCTATTCGGCCATGAGCTACATTCAGACGCCGATGAAGAACGGCTCTGGCGGCATCGCCGTGCAGGGGCCGAATGCGGGGGCCGTGTACGCGCTTTATCTGAAGGGAGGGCAGAAGGATGATACCGGCGCGGCTATCGACAGCGAATGGGTGCCGGTGGACATGGCGGCGCTGCTGGTGGGTGAAGACCTGGCGGCGCCTGACGCGCTGGGCAACCTGGCCAATCCGGACAAGATCGCGAACCCGGACAACATCAAGTTCTCCGAGAAGCTGCGCACCCTGTTCATCGGCGAGGACAGCGGCCTGCACGTGAATAACTTCCTGTGGGCGTACAACGTCGACACGAAGCAGCTCACGCGCATCCTGTCCGCGCCGTCCGGCGCCGAATCGACCGGCCTGCACGCCGTGGACGACATCAACGGCTTCGCCTACATCATGAGCAATTTCCAGCATCCGGGCGACTGGGAGCTGACCCGCGACGCGAGCGGCAACGTCACCGGCGGCCTGCACGCGAAGGTGTACGCCACGCTCGATCCGCTGGAGAAGCAGAACTACCGCAATCTGCAGGGCGCGGCGGTCGGCTACATCACCGGCATTCCCAAGCTGTCCTGAGCGTCAGGGCACCGGCGGCCAGTGCTTTCCGAACTGGGCGGCGAGATAGGACTCCGCCTGCTCCAGGACGAAGTAGCGGAAAGCCTCGGCCGTCGGTGACAGCATCTTCGACTGCGTGGACACCAGGTTCCACGCGCGCACCACGGGCGTGCCCTCGACGTCGAGCACGACGATGCGGCCCTGGTCCAGTTCCGTGCCGATGGTGTGCATCGACAGGAAACCGAGGCCCAGGCCGGCGATGACCGCCTGCTTGATCGTTTCGTTGCTGTTGAGCTGGAACTTCAGGCGCGGCTCCATGTGCGCGTCGTCGAAGAACTTTTGCATCGCGGCGCGGGTGCCGGAACCCGGCTCGCGCACCACCATGTCGTAGTAGCGCAGCTCCTCCACGCTCAGGCGCCCGTGGCTGGCCAAGGCATGGCCGGGCGCCGCGACGAACACGTGCGGGTGGGCGGCGAAGGGCTCGGCCCGCAGCTGCATCTCGCGCGGCGGGCGGCCCATCACCGCCACGTCCACTTCGCTGTTGTGCAGCAGGGCGACCAGCTCGTCGCGGTTGCCCACTTCGAGCTGCACGTCCACTCCCTCGTGCAGGCGGCGGAAGTCGCCGATCATCCGCATCACGAAGTACTTGGCCGTGCTCACGAAGCCGACCTTGAGCAGGCCCGTTTCGAGCCGCTGCAGGCGCGCCGCCACGTCCTCCGCATCCTTCAGCGTGGCCAGGATGCGGCGCGCATAGACCAGCATGTATTCCCCGGCCGTCGTCAGGCTGACCTGGCGCCCCTGGCGCTCGAACAGCGGCATGCCGACGTGGCCCTCCAGCTCCTTGACCTGCATGGTCACCGCCGGCGGCGTCAGGTGCAACTGCTCCGCCGCCCGCGCGAAGCTCAGGTGACGCGCCACTTCCGAGAACACCCGCAACTGGCGGAAGGTCGCGTTCTTCATTCAGGGATTCCTTAAGCGACAGTGAAGAAAATCTAAATATACCTTATTTAGCTATATGCGTATATTTTGATTCGACAGCTCAACTCCAGGAGAATCGAATGAACGACATGGCGTCCACCCAGATCACCGACACGGCCAAGCGCTACAGCGCCGGGGTGCTCAAATACCGCCAGATGGGCTATTGGGATCCGGACTACGCGCCGCGCGAGACCGACATCCTGTGCCTGTTCCGCATCACCCCGCAGGACGGCGTCGATCCCGTCGAAGCCGCGGCCGCGGTCGCGGGCGAATCGTCCACCGCGACCTGGACCGTCGTGTGGACCGACCGCCTGACCGCCTGCGACAGCTACCGCGCCAAGGCCTACAAGGTCGAACCCGTGCCCGGACGCCCCGGCGAGTTCTTCGCCTGGGTGGCCTACGACCTGATCCTGTTCGAGGAGGGCAGCATCGCCAACATGACGGCTTCCCTGATCGGCAACGTGTTCTCGTTCAAGCCGCTCAAGGCCGCGCGCCTGGAGGACATCCGCATCCCGGTCGCCTACGTCAAGACCTTCAAGGGCCCGCCCACCGGCCTGGTGGTGGAGCGCGAACGCCTGGACAAGTTCGGCCGCCCGCTGCTGGGCGCGACCACCAAGCCCAAGCTCGGCCTGTCCGCCCGCAACTACGGGCGCGTCATCTACGAAGGCCTCAAGGGCGGCCTGGACTTCATGAAGGATGACGAGAACATCAACTCCCAGCCCTTCATGCACTGGCGCGACCGCTTCCTGTACGTGATGGACGCCGTCAACAAGGCCAGCGCCGCCAGCGGCGAGGTGAAGGGCAGTTACCTGAACATCACGGCCGGCACCATGGAAGCGATGTACGAACGCGCCGAATTCGCCAAGGAGCTGGGCAGCGTGGTCGTGATGGTCGACCTGGTGATCGGCTGGACCGCGATCCAGTCGATGGCCGAATGGTGCCGCCGCAACGACATGCTGATGCACATGCACCGCGCTGGCCACGGCACCTATACCCGCCAGAAGAACCACGGCGTGAGCTTCCGCGTCATCGCCAAGTGGCTGCGCCTGGCCGGCTGCGACCACCTGCACACCGGCACCGCCGTCGGCAAGCTGGAAGGCGACCCGCTCACGGTGCAGGGCTACTACAACGTCTGCCGCGACAGCTTCACCAGGCAGGACCTGCCGCGCGGCCTGTTCTTCGACATGGACTGGGCCGACACGCGCAAGGTGATGCCGGTCGCCTCGGGCGGCATCCACGCCGGCCAGATGCACCAGCTGCTCGACCTGTTCGGCGACGACGTGATCCTGCAGTTCGGCGGCGGCACGATCGGCCACCCGGCCGGCATCCAGGCCGGTGCGGTGGCGAATCGCGTCGCGCTCGAATGCATGGTCAAGGCGCGCAACGAAGGCCGCGACATCAAGAACGAGGGGCCGCAGATCCTGCAGAAGGCAGCGCAGTTCTGCACGCCGCTGGCGCAGGCGCTCGACACCTGGAAGGACGTGTCC
>DASRUW010000677.1:0-3214 GCA_035655255.1 Telluria sp.
GAAGTTCAGCACGGGTGCACCTGCTTGTGGCGTTGGGAAGGCCAAGATGCTACCACTTCCCGCGCCGGTGCGCGCGCAGGGTGTCGCGGCAGGCGGCACTGATGGCGGCCCAGTGCGCGCGCCGCATGGCGGTGCGCTTGCGGTGCTTGGCCGGGAGCTCGTGCAGCGGACGCGCGGGCGCCGGGACGGGCAGGCGCCAGGCGGTGCCGTCCGCGCTCGGCATGCCGCCCGCCGCCGCCCACAGCCCGTCATAGGCGTTGGCGAAGCGCTTGCCCTTTTCTGGCCGCGCCGCGACCTGCCAGGCGCTGGCCACCGCCAGCAGTTCGGCCACGCCCAGCGCCTCGGCGATGCCGTGCATCGCGGCCAGGCAGAAGTAGCTGGGTGAATTGTTCGGGAAGGCCTGGTTGAAGCGGGCGAATGCCACTTCCTCCTCCGGTCCGTGGCCCTGGTTGCGCGCGATGTAGGGCAGCACGCGCTCGGCGCTGCCGCCCAGCGCGCCGTCGACCCAGCTGAAGCTGATGCGGTGCAGGCGCTGGCTGTCGATGTCGAGCGCCAGCGTGAGGTCGCCTTCGGCGTTGTTCCGGGTCGCCATCGCCAGGCGCAGGCGCGCGGCGCTCCCGTTGGCGCGTTCCTCCCACAGGGTGAGGCCGGCGCCGCGGTAGACGGCCTCGCGGTAGGCCGTGTCGAACAGCGCGTCCTCCGTGCGGTAGTGGGTGAGGACCGCGCGCACCCGCTGGTCCAGGTTCAGGTGGCGGGCCAGGTAGTGGCGGTGGCTCAGGTGGTGGAACAGGTCGTCGTTGCCCGGCTGCGCCACGTAGCCGGCGAACAGGGGCAACGAGCACAGCTGGCGGTGCGCATGGGGGTAGAGCAGGACGCGCGCGGTGCGCGCGATGCACAGCAGCCAGGAGTGGAAGCGGTAGCTCCGCCGGCGCGCCAGGACGTGGGCGGCAATGTGATTGATGAGCACGGCAGCATCCTCGGTCGTATTGACGCTGCATCTTGGCGCGCCGCGAAAACCGGGCGGCTGATCTGCCTCAAGCGGGCATACAATCACGGGAGGGGACCCACCGGGAGGACGGCGATGGCGTATGAACTGTATTACTGGCCCACCATCCAGGGCCGCGGCGAATTCGTGCGGCTGGCGCTGGAGGACGCGGGCGCGGACTACGTGGACGTGGCGCGCAGCCGCCAAGGCATGGCGGAGATGCTGCGCCTGCTGCGCGATCCGGCCGGCGGCTTCCCTTCCTATGCGCCGCCGTTCCTGCGCGACGGCGACCTGTGGGTCGGGCAGACCGCGGCGATCCTGCTCTACCTCGGCCCGCGCCTGGGCCTCGCGCCGCGCGCGGAGCCGGGACGCATGCGCGCGCACCAGCTGCAGCTGACCATCGCGGACCTGGTGGGCGAGGTGCACGACACCCACCATCCCGTCTCCACCAACCTGTACTACGAGGACCAGAAGCCCGAGGCGAAGCGCCGCGCGCGCGACTTCATCGACAGCCGCATTCCCAAGTACTTCGGCTACTTCGAGAATGTGCTCAAGCAGCCGGGGCGGCGCGGCTGGATGGTCGGCACGCGCGTGTCGTACGTGGACCTGTCGATGTTCCAGGTGATCGAAGGATTGCGCTATGCCTTCCCGCGCGCGCTGGCGCGCATCGAGCCGGGCTACCCGGCCTTGGCGGAACTGCGCGAGCGCGTGGCGCTGCGGCCGAACCTGGCGCGCTACCTGAAATCGAAGCGCCGCCTGCCGTTTTCGGAAGAGGGCATCTTCCGCCGCTATCCTGAATTGGACGACTGATGGCGCAGACAGGGCATTCCCGCACAAGCGGGAAGCCCTGGTCGACAGCGTAGTGGTGCAGCGTCCTGTCAGAGGTCCCCGCCTGCGCGGGGATGACGATATCTAGCCGACGTAGCGGGCGAAGGCGGACAGGTCGACGTTGCCGCCGCTGACGAGGATGCCGACCCGCTTGCCCACCACCGGCACGGCGCCGTGCAGGGCGGCCGCGGCGGCCAGGCAGCCGGTGGGCTCGACCACCATCTTCATGCGCTCGGCGCAGAACTTCATGGCCTCGACCAGCTGCGCGTCCGGCACGGTGACGATGTCCGCCACCAGGCGCCGGATCACGGCGAAGTTGTGCACGCCGAGGTGGGTGGTCTTGGCGCCGTCGGCGATGGTGTCGGGCACGTCGATGGTGACGATCTCGCCGCGCCGCAGCGACTGCTGGCCGTCGTTGCCCGCCTCGGGCTCCACGCCGACCACCTTGCAGTTGGGGCTGAGCGCGGCCGCGGACAGGGCGCTGCCGGCCAGCAGGCCGCCCCCGCCCAGGCACACCAGCAGCAGGTCCAGTTCGCCCACCTCCTCGAACAGCTCCTTGGCCGCCGTGCCCTGGCCCGCGATCACGTGCGGGTGGTCGTAGGGCGGAATCAGGGTCATGCCGCGCTCCTTCGAGAGGCGCCGGCCGATCTCTTCGCGGTCTTCCTTGTAGCGGTCGTAGAAGATCACCTCGCCGCCGTATTCCCGGGTGGCGCGCACCTTCAGGGCCGGCGCGTCGTGCGGCATGATGATCGCGGAGCGGATGCCGGCCAGGCTGGCCGACAGGGCGATCGCCTGCGCGTGGTTGCCGGACGAATAGGTCAGCACGCCCGCCGCGCGCTGCTCCTCGGTGAACTGGGCGATGGCGTTGTACGCCCCGCGGAACTTGAAGGCCCCCATGCGCTGGAAGTTCTCGCACTTGAAGAACAGCGATGCGCCGGCGAGGCGGTCGGCCGTGCGGGAGGTCAGCACCGGCGTGCGGTGGGCGGCGCCGGCGATGCGTTCGGCCGCGGCCTGGACGTCGGCATAGGTAGGTTCGGTCATGCGGTTCTCCGGAAGGTTCAGGGCGCGGGCGGCAGCACGATGCGGATCAGGAGACCGCCGCTGTCGCGGTTACGCACTTGCAGTTCGGCGTTGTGGCGTGCCACCACGCGCTCCACGATGGCCAGGCCCAGGCCCGCGCCGTTGGCCTGGCCGCGGGCGGCGTCCAGGCGGGTGAAAGGTTTGAGCAGGTGTTCGATCTGGCCGGGCGGCACGCCGGGGCCGTGGTCCGCCACTTCGACCACGATGCGGCGCAGCGGGCCGATGCCCTGGGCGCGGCAGGACAGGTCCAGGTCGGTCGTCTCGCTGCCGGGCGTGCGGCCGTAGCGGCGGGCGTTTTCCACCAGGTTGTTGAAGACGCGC
>DASRUW010000678.1:0-2065 GCA_035655255.1 Telluria sp.
ACCTCCTGCTGCTGGCCGACCGCATGCAAGTCGACCTGGCCGATGCCCTGCAGGCCAAGGTCCGCGCCAACGCCGAAAAATACCCGGCCGATCAGGTCCGCGGCAGCGCGCGCAGGTACGACCAGTACTGAGCCACGGCGACAATTTTCCGATACCCTTCGGCGCATTCTTGAGGCATCCTTGTTCCGTTCAATACGGATGAGGTGAACATGAAACGCGTATGCATGTGGATCGCGGCCCTGCTGCCCGCGCTGGCGCTGGCCATGCCAGTCGCCTTCGTGGACGTGAACGTGGTGCCGATGGACCGGGAGCGAGTGCTTGCGCACCAGACCGTGGTCGTCGATGCCGGCGTGATCCAGACGCTGGGGCCGGCCGCGAAGGTGCGCATTCCAGCCGGGGCGCTGCGCGTGCGCGCGAGCGGCAAATACCTCATGCCCGGCCTGTACGACATGCACGTGCACCTCGCAAACACGACCGAATTGCCGCTGTATCTGGTGAACGGTGTCACGACCGTGCTCAACCTGAGCGGGACGCCCGCGCACCTCGCCTGGCGCCGGCGCGTGGCCGAAGGGGCGCTGCTCGGGCCGCGCATCTTCTCGACCGGTCCGGCGATGATGCAGCCGCGCAGCGCGACGGACGCGGTGGCCGAAGTCAAGCGGGTGGCAGCGGCAGGCTATGATGGCGTGAAGGTCTACAGCCAGGTGTCGCAGGCCGAATTTCCGGCCCTGGTCGCGCAGGCGAAGGAGAGCGGGCTGCTGCTCGTCGGACACGTGCCGTGGGAAGTCGGCCTGGATCGCACGCTGCAGGCAGGCCAGGCGATCGCCCACGCCGAGGAGCTGCTGTACAGCGCCTTCAACCCGGGACCGAAGGGCGCCAGCATCGCCGGCGTGCGGATGGACGAGGCGCGCGTCGACGCCGTCGCCCGGCAAGTCGCCAGCGCCCGCGTTTACCTGATGCCGACGCTGATCGCCTTCCACGATGTCGAACGCCAGGCCGTGGAACTGCCGGCCTTCCTGCAGGACCCGCATCTGGCTTACCTTCCACAGTGGATAAGGGCGTCGCTCCAGCCGGGCGTCAACCGCTACGACAACCGCTATTCGCCGCTCGAGCTGCAAGTGCTGCGCGACGGCGTTCCTTTCCTGCGCAAGCTGACCGGCGCGCTGCAGGCGGCCGGGGTGCCGCTACTGGCCGGAACCGACGGCACGGTGATCGGCCCGGTCGCCGGCTTTTCCCTGCATGAAGAGCTGCGCGAGCTGGTTGCCGCCGGCCTGACGCCGTATCAGGCCCTGCGCAGCGCGACCGCGAATCCGGCCGCGTTCCTGCGCGAGGGCGAACGCGCGGGGGCGGTGGCGCCGGGCCGCCGCGCCGACCTGGTCCTGCTCGATGCCGATCCGCTGCGCGACGTGGCCAACGCGGCGCGTATCCGCGGCGTCCTCACTGGCGGACGATGGCTGGAGCGCCGGCGTCTCGACGCACTGCTCGCCGCCGTGCCAGGCGAGCACCTGAGACTGCGCGATGCATTGGCCGCGCAGCTGCAGGCCGATCCCGCCGCTGGCGCGCGGGCGCTCGCCGAAGCCGATCCGCAAGGCCTGATGGGCGGCCAGGTGATGGCGGCCGTGTTGAACAAGGAAGGCGAGGACGGGTTCGAGCGCCTGATCGACGCGCTGCGGGCGCACGATCCGGCCGCCGATTACGCGAGCGAGGACGCCTACAACAACCTGGGTTACGCGCTGTTGGCGGAGAACCGCATGGAGGCGGCGCTGTACGTCCTGCGTAAGAACGCCCGCAATTTTCCGCGTTCCGCCAACGCCGCCGATTCCCTGGCCGACGGCCTGACGCGCCGTGGCGACATCGCCGGCGCGCGGACCGAGTACACCCGCGCCCTGGAGCTCGACCCCAGGTACATCAACGCCGACGGCGCCCGGAAGTTCCTGAAGGAGAATCCGGGCCCCTAGCAAGCTGCCGTCAGTGGAAGTGTTCGGTCCCGACGGGGGCGTCTTCCGGCATTTCGGCGTGCACCAGTTCTCCGACCGGGTCGGCGAACAACGGGGCGCCGCAGTCGTCG
>DASRUW010000679.1:0-6132 GCA_035655255.1 Telluria sp.
CGTAGTCCAGGCCCGCGCCGCCCAGTTCCTCGGGCACGGCCACGCCGAAGGCGCCGAGGCCGGCCAGTTCCTTCAGTTCGGCCTTGGGAAAGTAGTGTTCCTTGTCCCAGCGGGCGGCGTTGGGCGCGAGGCGTTCCTGGGCAAAGGCGCGCAGGGCGTCGCGGATCATCTGGTGTTCTTCGGAGAGGATCATAAAAAGCTGTTGTTGTCGTTACCAGGGGATGGGCGTGCCATCGTAGTTGAAGAAATGGCCGTTGTCGGCCGGCTTGCGGTTGGCCAGCGTGGCACGCAGGCCGCGCACGCTGTCCTCCACGGGCAGGTCGGCGCCGCTGCCGCCCATGTCGGTCTTGACCCAGCCCGGGTGGAAGGCGACGGCAATCACGCCTTTCGGACCGAAGGCGAGCGCCGTATCGGCCAGCACCGAATTGAGCGCGGCCTTGGAGGCGCGGTACAGGGTGCCGCTGGCGCTGGTGCGCGCGCCGATGGAGCCCATGCGCGAGGACAGCACGCCGAGGCGGCCGCGGTTGGCGGCCAGCAGCGGGCAGATCATGGGCAACAGGCGCATCGCCGCCAGCACGTTGGTGTGCATGACGGTGTCGAAGTCCTGCTGCGTCGGAAAGCCGTCGTGGCGCGGGCCGTGCACGCCCGCGTTGAGGAAGGCGACGTCCAGGCGTTCGTCGTCCAGTTTCCAGCCGAAGCCGGCGACGGCGTCGACGCTGGTCACGTCGAGCGCATGCGCCTCGGCGCCGAGGGCCGACAGGCGCGCCAGATCCTCGGGCTTGCGGGCGGTGGCGATCACGCGCCAGTTGTCGGCCCGGTACTGGCGCGCCAGTTCCAGGCCGATGCCGCGCGAGGCGCCGATAATGAGAGCGGTTGGCATCGCGCGGCTACCGCAATCACATCATCTCGATGCCGACCGCGGTCGCTTCGCCGCCGCCGATGCACAGCGAAGCCACGCCGCGCTTGCCGCCGGTGCGCTTCAGGGCGCCCATCAGGGTCACGATGATGCGCGCGCCGGAAGCGCCGATCGGGTGGCCCAGCGCGCAGGCGCCGCCGTGGATGTTGACCTTGGCGTGCGGGATGTCGAGGTCGTGCATCGCGGCCATCGGCACAGCGGCGAAAGCCTCGTTGATCTCGAACAGGTCCACGTCCGCGCTGGTCCAGCCGTTCTTCTTGAACAGCTTCTGCATCGCGCCGACCGGGGCGGTGGTGAACCAGCCCGGCTCCTGCGCGTGGGTGGCGTGGCCGACGATCTTGGCGAGCGGGGCCAGGCCCAGCTTCTTGGCGGTCGATTCGCGCATCAGCACCAGGGCGGCGGCGCCGTCGTTGATGGAGGAGGACGAAGCGGCGGTGATGGTGCCGTCCTTCTTGAAGGCGGGCTTCAGGGCCGTGATCTTGTCCAGCTTGGCCTTGAGCGGGCCTTCGTCCTTGTCGATCACGGTGTCGCCGGCACGGCCGGAGACGGTGACGGATGCGATCTCCCACTTGAAGTAGCCTTCGCTGGTCGCTTCCTGGGCGCGCTTGACGGAGGCGATCGCGAAGTCGTCCTGCTGCTGGCGGGTGAACTGGTACTTGGCGGCGCAGTCCTCGGCGAAGGTGCCCATGGAACGGCCGGCGCCGGTCTTCTCGTCGCGCGAGTAGGCGTCTTCCAGGCCGTCGTACATCATGTGGTCGTACAGCATGCCGTGGCCGATGCGGTAGCCGCCGCGCGCCTTCGGCACGAGGTAGGGCGCGTTGGTCATGGATTCCATGCCGCCGGCGACGACGATGTCAGCGCTGCCGGCAAGCAGGGTGTCATGCGCGAAGATGGTGGTCTGCATGGCCGAGCCGCACATCTTGGACAGGGTCACGGCGCCGGCCGACAGCGGCAGGCCGGCCTTGATGGCGGCCTGGCGCGCCGGGGCCTGGCCCTGGCCCGCCATCAGGCAGTTGCCGAAGTAGACGTGTTCGACCGCGTTCGGGTCCAGGCCCGCGCGTTCCACCGCGGCCTTGATCGCGACCGCACCGAGGTCGCTGGCGGACTTGCTCGAAAAATCGCCCTGGAAGGCGCCCATGGGGGTGCGGGCGGCGCCGACGATAACGACGGGATCATTCATTGTGCTGGTTCTCCAAATAGGCCGGCGTGTAGACCGCCGGCGTGGGGTTGCAAAAACGGATCTGCTGCGGATAGGGGAAGACGTCTTCGACCACCCCGGCCGCGATGCGCTGCTTGTGAGCCTGCCACCAGGCCGGGTCGAGCAGGTCCGCGTGGTGCTTCATGAAATACTGCCGGATCTTGGGATTCCCGAGCAGGAAGGCGCCGAACTGCTCGGGAAAGACATCGTGCTTGCCGACCGGATACCACGGCTCCGCGCTCATCTCGTCCTCTTCGTTGCGGGGCGGTGGAATGACGCGGAAATTGCAATCGGTCAGGTACTCGATTTCGTCGTAGTCGTAGAACACGACGCGGCCGTGCCGGGTCACGCCGAAGTTCTTGTATAGCATATCTCCGGGGAAGATGTTGGCCGCGACCAGATCCTTGATCGCATTGCCGTACTCAACCACCCCGTGTTCGAGCAGGCGCTCGTTGCCGGCCTTTTCCGCGGTGGCCAGGAAGAGGTTCAGCGGGATCATGCGGCGCTCGATGTACAGGTGCCGGATCACGATCTGCTCGTTTTCGATCTCCACCAGCGACGGCGCCTGCGCCTTCAGCTCGGCCACCAGCTCCTCGGTGAAACGGTGCAGGGGGAAGGCCACGTTGGAATACTCCAGCGTGTCGGCCATGCGCCCCACGCGGTCGTGGTGCTTGACCAGCAGGTACTTCTGCTTGACCTGCGCGCGCGTGGTCTCCTTCGGCGGCGGGAAGAAGTCCTTGATCACCTTGAACACGTAAGGAAAGGACGGCAGCGTGAACACCAGCATGACCAGGCCGCGGATGCCGGGCGCGATGGTGAACAGGTCCGAGGTGTGTTTCAGGTGCTGCAGGTAGTCGCGGTAGAACAGCGCCTTGCCCTGCTTTTGCAGGCCGAGGATGGTGTAGATCTCGCTCTTCGGCTTGCGCGGCAGGAGCGTGCGCAGGAACTGCACGTAGGCCGAGGGCACCTCCATGTCCGCCATGAAGTAGGCGCGCGTGAACGAGAACAGGATGGTGATCTGTTCCTGGTCCAGCAGCACCGTGTCGAGCACCAGCTCGCCCTTGCGGTTGTGCAGGATGGGGATCACGAACGGGAACTCGCGCCCGCCGTTGATGCCCTTGCCGACGATGTAGGCCCCCTTGTTGCGGAAGAAGAGGTTGGACAGCACGTGGATCTGGTGGTCCGGCTCGATGGTGGCGTCGGCCCCGAAGGCGAGCTTGATGCGGGCCTCGACCTGGGCGATGTCGCGGTCCAGGTTGGCGAACTTCGTCTTCAGCTGGAAGTTGGTGACGATGCGCTTCAGGGTGAAGGTCATGCCGTCCGTGAGCGGGTAGTAGACCCGGTAGGTGGGCAGCAGTTCCTCGGTCTCGATGTACTCGGTGGAGACCACCGGGCGCACGAAGATGTATTCGTTGTGATAGTAGGTGCGGTGCAGGATCTGGCAGCACACCGAGTTGAAGAAGGTCTCGGCCAGTTCCGGCTGCTTGTGGCCGGACAACAGGCCGATGTAGTGCAGCTTGGTCTCGCGCCAGACTTCGTCGGTCAATTCGTCGGAGTCGTATTCGTCTTCCAGGATGTGCACGCATTCCTGCACGCGCTGGTCGTAAAAGTCGATGCGGTCGCGCTGCGCCTGCTGGGCCACGCTCCAGCTGCCGGTTTCGAAGTGGACGCGCGCCTGCTGGCTGATCTGGCGGAACAGGCGGTAGTGCTTGTCGAAGCCGTCCAGGATCGTGCGCGCGATGTCGTACGCGATCTGCGACGACAGCAGCTTGGGGAAGGAGGGCATCGTGGTCATGCCGTCATCCCCACGCAGGCGGGGACCTCTGCGCGATGCACGCGGCCAGGGGTCCCCGCCTGCGCGGGGATGACCGGGGTCGCGTGCATGGTCATGGCGGACTTACTTGGTTTCGGCGAACAGCTCGCGGCCGATCAGCATGCGGCGGATCTCGCTGGTGCCGGCGCCGATCTCGTACAGCTTGGCGTCGCGCCACAGGCGGCCGACCGGGTACTCGTTGATGTAGCCGTTGCCGCCCAGGGCCTGGATCGCTTCGCCGGCCATCCAGGTCGCCTTTTCGGCCGAGTACAGGATGGCGCCGGCGGCGTCCTTGCGCAGGGCGCGCACCTGCTCCGGCGTGACCGCGCGGTCGCAGGCCTGGCCCACGGCGTAGACGTAGGCGCGGCAGGCCATCATGGTCGAATACATGTCCGCCAGCTTGCCTTGCATGAGCTGGAATTCGCCGATCGGCTGGCCGAACTGCTTGCGGTCGTGCACATAGGGCACCACCACGTCCATGCAGGCCGTCATGATGCCCAGCGGGCCGCCGGAGAGCACGGTGCGCTCGAAGTCCAGGCCCGACATCAGCACGTTGACGCCCTTGCCTTCGCCGCCCAGCACGTTCTCGGCCGGCACCTCGCAGTTTTCGAACACCAGCTCGCCCGTGTGCGAGCCGCGCATGCCCAGCTTGTCCAGTTTCTGGGCGATGGAGAAGCCCTTGAAGCCTTTCTCGATCAGGAAGGCGGTCATGCCGCGCGGGCCGGCTTCGAGGTCGGTCTTGGCGTAGACCACCAGGGTGTCGGCGTCCGGGCCGTTGGTGATCCACATCTTGGTGCCGTTCAGGACGTAGCGGTCGCCCTTGAATTCGGCGCGCAGCTTCATGCTCACCACGTCGGAGCCGGCGTTCGGCTCGGACATGGCCAGCGCGCCCACGTGCTCGCCCGAGATCAGCTTGGGCAGGTATTTCTGCTTCTGCGCTTCGGTGCCGTTGCGCTTGATCTGGTTGACGCACAGGTTGGAGTGGGCGCCGTAGGACAGGCCGACCGAGGCCGAGGCGCGCGAGATCTCCTCCATCGCCACGATGTGGGCCAGGTAGCCCATGGCGCTGCCGCCGTATTCCTCGCCCACCGTGATGCCCAGCAGGCCCAGCTCGCCCATCTTCTTCCACAGGTCCATCGGGAACTGGTCGGTGCGGTCGATCTCGGCGGCACGCGGCGCGATCTCGGCGGCGGCAAACTGTTGGACTGCTTCGCGCAGCGCGGCGATGTCCTCGCCATGGTCAAAGGTCAAGCCTGGGAGATGGAGCATGTCGTCCTCACGGAGGGTAGGGTCAAAACGGCGATGATACGCCGAAGTGACGTTAACGTAAACGTCAAGCAGCCTGGCCCGCCTCGGCCAGCAGGCGCCGGCATTCCTCTTCGTGCACGGCGATCTCGGCCAGGGTGACCTCGATGTCCTCGCGCTGCTGTTCGAGCACCTGGCGTTGGTGGGCCAGCACGCCCAGGAAGCGGTCGATCTGGGCCACCGTGTCGCGCGGCGACTCGTACATATCGATGATGCTCTTAATTTCGGACAATGTCAGGCCCAGCCGCTTGCCGCGCAGGGTCAGCTTGAGGCGGGTGCGCTCGCGCGGGGTGTAGACCCGGTTGCGGCCGCCCGAGCCCTCGCGCAAGGGGGAGAGCAGGCCCTGGTCCTCGTAGAAGCGGATGGCGCGGGCGGTGATGTCGAACTCGCGGGCGAGTTCGGCGATGGTGTAGGTTCGCATGGTCGGGGCGGCTGGCATAGAATGGTGCTTCCGTTTACGTCAACGTCAATGCATTGTAGCGCGAAGGGCCGTCCATGAACCATCTCGAATCCCAGCTTGCCTATCCGTTCGGGGACCAACTCCCCGCCGCGGGGACCGCCCAGGCCGTCGCGCCCGGCGTGTTCTGGGTGCGCATGCCGCTGCCGTTCGCGCTCGACCACATCAACCTGTGGCTGCTCCAGGACGGGGCCGGATGGACGGTGGTCGATTGCGGGGTCGACCGCCCCGAGACGCGTTCGGCGTGGGAGCAAGTGCTCACTAACGTCGTCGGCGCGGGCGGGCTGGACCGGGTGCTGGCCACCCATTGCCACCCGGACCACGTCGGCCTGTCCGGCTGGCTGGCCGAGCGCTTCGGCGCGGCGTTGTGGATGACCACCGGCGAATATGCCTTCGCCCGCATGATGGCGGCGGCCTTGCCCGGCGTGGACGGCCCGGCCGCC
>DASRUW010000680.1:0-4131 GCA_035655255.1 Telluria sp.
TCGGCGCTGGTGTCGATGCGGCGGCAGGCGAGCGCGATTTCGCCCTGTTCGGTGAACTTGATGGCGTTGTTGACCAGGTTGATCAGCACCTGCCCGAGGCGCAGCGGGTCGCCCACCAGGTGGCGCGGGATGGTGTGCGGCACGTGGAACAGGTATTCGAGCTGCTTGTCGGCCGCCTTCTGGCTGGTGACGCTGGCCACGTTGGCCAGCACGTCGTCGAGGAAGAACGGGATCTCCTCCACATCGAGCTTGCCCGCCTCGATCTTGGAGAAGTCCAGGATGTCGTTGATGATGCCCAGCAGGGACAGCGCGGCGCGGTGGATCTTGCCCACGTAGTCCTGCTGCTTGGGCGAGAGTTCGGTGCGCAGGGCCAGGTAGGCCATGCCGATGATGGCGCTCATCGGAGTGCGGATCTCGTGGCTCATGTTGGCCAGGAACTCGGACTTGGCCACGTTGGCCGCCTCCGCGCGCACGTTGGCCGCCATCAGCGACTGTTCGCGTTCGCGCCGCTCGCTGATGTCGCGGATGAAGGAGCAAAACTCGTAGTCGTCCTTCTCGCCCATGCGCACCTGGGTGATCGACAGCTCGATCGGGAATTCGCTGCCGTCGCGGCGCAGCGCGTAGATCTCGATGCGGGTGTCGAGCACAGCCCCGTTGCCGCTCTCCATGAAGCGCTGCATGCCGTTGCGGTGCGCCTCGCGGTAGCGCTGCGGGATGATGGTCTGGTCCAGCGGCTGGCCGATGGCCTCCTCGCGGGTCCAGCCGAAGATCTTCTCGGCCTGGCGGTTCCAGCCGACGATGCGCCCGCCCTTGTCCATCCGCACCACCGCGTCCAGCGCCGTGTCGACGATGGTCTGCAGCTTGGCCTGGGAGTCCCGCGCGATGCGGATCGAGTTGGTCAGTTCCTCGGTGCGGGCGGCGATCTTCTGTTCCAGGTCCTCGTTCAACTCGCGCAGCTGCTGTTCGATGCGCTTGCGCTCCGTGATGTCGCGCACCGTGGCCTGCAGCACCTGGCGGCCGTTGTAGTCGAAGGCCGACAGCAGCACCTCCGCCGGGAAATCCGAACCGTCGGCGCGGCGGTGGATCCATTCGAACTGGGCCTGGCCGCGCGCGAGCGCCTGCTGGATCTTCTCGTTGGCGGCGCTGAAGGAGTCGCGCCCGTCCGCCTGCAGCGGCGGCGACAGGGTCGACGGGTGGCACTTGACGAAGGCGTCCTTGCTCGGCATGTGGAACATGGCGAGGGTCTGGCTGTTACAGTCGAAGAAGCCCTCCTGGGTCAGGAGCATGAGGGCGTCCTGGCTGCCTTCGAAGATGGCGTTCAGGCGGTCCACCATGCGGCTCTTTTCGTCCAGCAGGCCGCTGGTGACCTGTTCGGCCATGCGCAGGCGCACCAGGGTGTCGCGGAAGCTGCGCACCGCCACCGACAGGCGCCCGATCTGGTCCTTGCGCGTAAGGCCGGACAGTTCGATGTCGGTCTCGCCCTTGGCCAGCTTGTCCAGCGCCCGCTGCACGTCCGCGAACGGACGGCCCATGCGGCGTCCGACCCAGAAGATGCCGGACAGGATCAGCACCATCAGCAGCAGGTTGGCGGCGGCCGTCTCCATGATCTGGCGGCGCAGGTCGCGGTCGATCTGCTGGCGCGAGAAGGCCAGCTCGATCGAGCCGACCGGGTAGGTGCGGTTGCCGTCGGTGTAGGTGATCTGGCGCTCGACCTGGATCGACGCGCCGGGGTCCTGGTCGGCCGCGCCGAGGGACGCCAGCACGGTGCCGTTCGGCGCCATCACGCGCAGCATCAGCACCTCGGGCGTGGCGCCCAGGGCGTCCACCACCGAGGACACGGCGGCACTGTTGATGTCGAACAGGGGCCGCGCCAATGCGTGCGAGAGCACCGAGGCGAAGCGGTCGACCCGCTCCTGCAGGTGCTGGTTGGCTTCGACCCGGGCCGACTGCATCAGATAGGTGGTGTACACGCCGGTGGACGCGGCCACGGCCAGCACGATGCCGGCCGACAGACGCAGCACGACGTCCTGGCGCCAGATCTTCAGGAGACGGTCGAACAGGGATTTAATGGTGACCTCCGGCCGCGTCGTGTTCCAGCTTGCGGTAGGCGGCGCTGGTGCGCACCTCCTCGACCGTCTTCCAGATGCGTTCGGCCAGCTGGGGATTGGATTCGACCAGCGCGCGCGACAGGATCAGGAAATATGGTTTTTCGATCAAGGGCACCGGCGCCACGTCGAGCTGGCTGGCCAGGGGGCTGTTCATGAGCACGACGGCGTCGCCGCCACCCACCGCGGCCCCGGCCAGGCGCCCCGCGATCAGCTTTTGCGCCAGCTCGCCGGCGCGCTGGCTGCCCTCGTCCACCTGCACGTGCTGGGCGCGCAGGAAATCCCCCACCGAGTAGCCCAGCTGCACGCCGACCGCGCCATCCAGATTGTGGAACTGCTTGCCGTCCCAATCGACCTTGCTGCCCTTGCGGCGCAGGAGCACGTAACGGTCCACGTGCATGCGGCGCGAGGCGTCGGGCGTGGCGCCGCCCGGGTAGGCGCCGACGTCGAGCCGGTCGCGCGAGAAGCTGACGGCGAAGGCGCCGCCCACCTCGTTGGCCTTGAGCTGGGCCAGGCAGCGCTTCCACGGCATGCTCTCGTAGTCGAAGCGGATCGCCAGGCGGCGCGCCACCTCGTTCAGCAGCTCGAAATTGAGGCCATGCTGGTCCAGCGTGCGCCAAGGCAGCACCTCGACCCGTTCGTAACACAAAGTGATGGTGTCCCTGGCCTGCGCGGCCAGCGGCGCCAGCGTGACGGCGGCAACCAGCGCCAGACGGCGCGCCCAGTGCGGTACGGTATAACCCTGCATGTATTTCCCTTATCCAGTTCGCGTTAGTGTATGTAAATTCGGTGCGGAAAGGGAAATATTTATGGCTGGGCGCCGTCAGGGGGGCGCCTGGCGCCGGATGCCGAGGTCGATGCCGATCTCGTCCCAGCATTCCTGTTCCTTCTCCAGCCACCAGGCCAGGGTCGGATGGGCGGCCAGCAGGTCGCGCCGGATCTCGAGATCGATGCGTCCGCCCATGCGCAGGCGCAGGCTGGCCGGATCGGCGTCCAGGCGGCAGTGCATCAGGACGATGGCCAGACGCAGCGCCAGCACGGCGCGGATCATGTCCGGCTCGTCCAGCAGTTCGGGCACCTTGCGCAGGCTCCCCTTCTGCGCCAGCAGCAGACGGCCCATGAAACGCTGCTCGCGCGCCGTGAAACCCGGCAGGTCGGCGTGCTCGGCCAGGTAGGCGGCATGCTTGTGGTAGCCGCTTTGCGACACCGCCATCCCGATCTCGTGCAGCAGCGCAGCCCAGCGCAGCAGCTGGCCGGCCTCGCAGGGCTCCGGCTGGAGCTGGGCGAACAGGGTGGCGGCGTTGGCCGCGGCCCGCACCCCGCGCTGCGGATCGCCGTGCATGCGCGCCGCCAGGGCGACGACGGCGTCCTCGCGCCGGTCGCGCCGCTGGGCGCGATGGAACAGGTCCCACAGCACGCCGACCCGCAGGCCGGCCTGGACCGGGGTCAGGCGCTCGATCCCCAGTTCCATCATCAGCGCGATCAGGATCGCCAGGCCGCCGGCGACCGAGCCGGCGCGGTCGGGACGCAGGCCGGGCATGGCGGCGCGCGTGGTATGGCCGAAGTCGAGCAGGCGGCGCTTGAGCGCATGCAGGGTGTCGAGTGTCAGCACGCCGTCGCCCAGGTCATTGCGCGCGGCGATGTCGGCCAGGGTGCGGATCGTGCCCGAGGTGCCGTAGGCTTCCTTCCAGTGCTGGGGATGGTAAGGGGGAGCCGCGTCCTCGAAATAGCTGCGCGCGGACAGGACCGCGGCATCGAATGAACGCGGCTCGATCCGCCCGCCGACGAAGAAGGACAGGTTCTGGCGCACCGTGCCGATGGGGAGCGATTCGACCCGTTCCACCTCCTGCCCGCGCCCGAGCACGAGGCCGGTGGCGGCGCCGCCGATGTCGGCCACCAGGCGCCGCTCGTGCGCGCCGCCGAGGGTATTGGCCACGCCCAGGTAGACCAGGCGCCCCTCTTCCTCGCCGGAGATCACGTCGACGGGGTGGCCGAGCGTCTCCTCGGCCCGCGCCAGGAAGGCGGC
>DASRUW010000681.1:0-2382 GCA_035655255.1 Telluria sp.
GGGCGGCGCTCCAGCACCGTGGCCCAGGCCGGGCGCTCGAGCTGGATCTGGTAATCCCATTCCGAATAATGGAACGGCTCGGAGATTGGCTCCTTGCCTTCCATGTCGTTGAACGACACGCCCAGGTCCTCGTACGGGAACAGCTCGCTGCCCAGCACCCAGATTTCCTGCGCATCGTCGCCGGCGAGCTCGGTATCGATCTCGTTGGCCATTTCCATCACATTGACGTACTTGCGCACCTGCTGCACCTGGTCGTAACCGGCAGCCTCGGCGCGCGCCTGGTCGAACTCGACGAATTGCCAGAAGTAGCGGTTGTCGTCGCGGTACGGCGTGGTCAGCACGTCGCGGCGCGGGCTGTAGCCCAGCTTCTTTTCCTGCAGAAAGTGGGTCAGCTGCACGCCGATTTCCCACGAAACCAGGTTAGAGTCGAGCTTGTCCTCAGCTGCCTTGAACAGCGATCGGCCCTGCGCGATCCAGGTGTCGTCGTCGACATAGCTGTCGTCCAGCAGCGCGCGCGCCAGCCGGTTGAAATAGTCGCCCGCGGATTCCTTTTGCGCCGGCGTCACGTGCTTGAACAGACTGGCCCACAGCCCCTTCAGGCCGGGGAACTTGCGGATCGCCAGCGTCTCGACGCGCGCGTCCTCGACGATGCCGATCACCGCCATCTGCAGCGTGTTCAGGCCCTCGGCCGACAGCGGCTCCCTGGTGTACACCAGATGCGCGGCGCAGTGTGCGGCGGCGGCGCGGTAGATTTCCAGGCCCGCCACGTCCTCGAAGCTGTCGAACGCGTCCGGCAGATGCAGCAGGTAATCCTCGATGTAGGGCTTGTAGCCCTCGCGGTTCTCGAAGTCGCCCGAGGTCGGGCGCATGAAGAAGTCGCGCGCCCACAAGGCACGCAGGTACATGTTGATGCGGCGCTGTACGTCGATGAACAGCGTGCCCTTGCGCTCCTTCTGCAGCATCGCCTGCGACTCCTTCGACTCCAGGCCGAAGTAGCGCACCTGCTCCTCGTAATTGGTGCGATGCGCGTGCGCGCCCCAGTTGGCCCAGCGGCGCAGGCCGCCCAGCGTGAGGTTGGCGAACAGCGTTTCCAGCTTGCCCAGCATCGGGCGCAGGCCGCGCGGCGCCTGCGCCAGCAGCACGTTGAGCAGCTGCAGGTAGCCGCGGAACAGCGCCTCGTCGCCCAGGCGCTTGGCGGCGGTCGGCGCGGTGCCGACCACCATTTCCAGCACCGAGCCGGAGGTCTTGGAGGCCATCATCATCGCGGTCTGCACCAGCTCGATGACCGCGTCCTCGCCGATCTCGCGCGCGATTTCCGGCGCCGACTGGATGAAGGTGGTGACCAGCTCCTGGCCCTTGCCCAGCCCCTTCAGGCGCTGCGCGCCGATCAGGTAGCCTTCCAGCCCCTTGGGGCTGAACACGCGCGCCGCCTCGTGCCACGAGGCGTGCAGCATGCTGCTGGCGTGCTCGCCCAGCTCTTCCAGCAGGTCGGCGTGTTCTTCCAGTTTGATTGTCATCTGGAAGCTCCTTGTATCTTAGTGGAAGAAGGTGGTAACCGCGGCATCCAGCGCGTCGCGCATGTCCGGATCGTCGGTGATCGGGCGCACCAGTGCCACGCGGCAGGCGGCCAGCGGATCCACGCCCTTGCTGATCAGGTTGCCTGCGTACACCAGCATACGGGTGGAGATGCCCTCGTCCAGGCCGTGGCCCTTGAGGTTGCGCGCGCGCTCGGCGATCTGCACCAGCTTCTCGGCAATGCCCTTGTCCACGCCGGATTCGTGCGCGACGATCTCGGTCTCGATCGCGGCATCCGGATAGCTGAAGTCCAGCGCGCCGAAACGCTGCTTGGTGGACTGCTTCAAGTCCTTCATCAGGCTCTGGTAGCCCGGATTGTAGGAGATCACCAGCTGGAAGTCGGGGTGCGCGTGCACCAGTTCGCCCTTCTTTTCCAGCGGCAGCACACGGCGGTTGTCGGTCAGCGGGTGGATCACCACGGTGGTGTCCTGGCGCGCCTCGACCACTTCGTCGAGATAGACGATGGCGCCGTGGCGTGCGGCGGTGGCCAGCGGGCCATCCTGCCAGCGGGTGCCGCTGGCGTCGAGCAGGAAGCGGCCGACCAGGTCGGAAGCGGTCATGTCCTCGTTACAGGCCACGGTGATCAGCGGCTTGCCGAGCTTCCAGGCCATGTATTCGACGAAGCGCGTCTTGCCGCAGCCGGTCGGGCCCTTGAGCATCATCGGCATGCGCACGGAATAGGCCGCTTCGTACAGCGCCACCTCGTCCGCCACCGCGCGGTAATAGGGTTCTTTTTCGATCTTGTATTGCTGGATCACGTCACTCATTGCTTGCTCCTCATCTTTCTAACAGCCACGTTCCGCAAAA
>DASRUW010000682.1:0-7315 GCA_035655255.1 Telluria sp.
GTGCCGGAAAGGCCAGCAGGCCCGGGCCGTGCGTCCGCGCCGCCTGCGCCAGATGCGCTTCGGGTTCTTCCAGGCGCAGCTCGGCGTCGAGGGGAAGCACGAGCGTTGCCGCACCGCTGGCAGCCGCGTATTCCCGCATGCCGACGATGGAGTTATGATTGTCCGCGCTGATGACCAGTGGTCGGCGCGGCCCGAACGCGTAGCCTTCCGCGACCAGCTTGATTGCGGCGCTGGTGTTGGCCGTCAGGCAGACGTCGTACTGCGCCGGATCGGCATCGAAGAAGGCTAGCAGGTTGGAGCGCACGCCTTGAAGAAGATCGGTGCTGGCCTGGGACGGCGCGTGCGCCGAGTGAGGGTTGCCAAGCACCGTGGATGCCAGATGGGCGGCATAGGCATCGACCTGGGACTGGCCGTACAGGGCGGTGGCGGCGTAATCGAGATAGCTGATGCCGTGCGCGTCGAGACGTCCGAATTCGGCGGCGCGCAGGGCGGCGAAGTCGTATTCGGCTAGCATCCGCGCCTCCGCCGGGGCACGGTTTGTGCGCTGCGCCCCGCTGCTGGCTGGGGGCACGCGGGCGTGCGCTCGCCCATCGTTGGATGACCGCCGAAATAGCGGCTCAACTCCGCCGTCGACTCGAATTCGCGCACCGCCTCCGGACCGGCATCGCGGGGCAGGACTGGGGCCAGCACTTCGTCGTGCCAGTCGGCCAGGCCACCCGCGATGAACCAGGCGTTGGTGACGCCGAGCGCCCGCAGCAGGGCCCAGGCCTGGCCGGCGTGCGCGCCTTCCTCGGAATAGAGAACCAGGACGTCGTCCGGATCGAACGGAGTGCGCAGCAGTACGTCCAGCGGCATGTTCTCGGCCGTGGGAATGGCGAAGTTCGAAAATTCCTGGGGTGAGCGCACGTCGATGACGCGCAGGCGCGGTTTGCGTGCGCGGATCCAGCCGGCGAGCTGCAAGGCGCTGACGTGGTCTTCGCCGCTCTGGACCACGCGGGCAGTCTGCTCCACGTCGAACCGGCCGCGCGTGCGCCGGTACGGACTGCCGGCGACCACGGCGGCCAGTCCGCCCAGCAGCGCGCCCAGGCCCAGGCGGCGGTGCAGGTTCATGGCCGGTCCTCCCACTGCTCGATGAGCGCGAACAGTCCGATGGCCATGAGCGTGACCAGCGCCACCACGACGCCATAGGGGAGGCCGAACGCCGCCGGCAAGGTGTAGCTGCCGTAGGCGGCCCGGTACAGGGCGGACAGTCCAGGCATCGCGAAGCCCGCGAGCAGCACGCCGGCGAACATGCCGCCGGCTGCCGCCAGTCCGTCGATTCGGCCACTGGCCGTCGCCACGCAGGCGGTGCCGGGGCACAAGCCGCTCAGGGCGAAGCCGGCCCCGAACAGCAGTCCGCCGCACGCCTGGGCCAAAGGGAAGGTGTCCGGCACGTAGAGTGCGCCGAGCTCGATGATGCCAAGGCGGCCGAGCCAGAACGTGCCAAGCATGGCGGTGACGATTGCGCTGAACATCACTTTCAGCACGGTCAGGTCGCGCAGCGTGAACTGGCCCGCCAGCTTGCGCGCGTCGCCCAGACCGGCCGCTTCCAGCGCGGCGCCGAAAGCGACGCCGATCACCAGGGCGAGCGAAAGGGAATTGGTGAAGTTCATGTCCACAGCCTCCGCAGCAGGGGCATGACGGCATACCCGGCCACGAAGACCGCCGCCATGAAGATCCAGCTGCCGACGCTGAGCAAGGCGCCGCCGCTGAGCGCCTGGCCGCTGGTGCAGCCGCATGCCAGCACGCTGCCCACGCCCATCAGGACACCGCCGCCGCCGGCGGCGCACAAGCGCGCGGCGCCGCCGATGCGCGGCCCGCGCACGACTTCGATCCGGAACCGGCCGTTCAGCCAGGCCGAGGCGGCCCCGCCGATGAACAGGCCCAGCACTTCGACGACAAGCCATGCCGACCAGAACGGTCCCGCCTGCAGATAGCTCTGGAAATAGGCATTGGCCTGCGCCCGGGACGGAGCCACCGCGTCGACCACGGCGCTGGCGGCGTTGGCGAAAGCGCCCGAGGCGCCCAGCCCTTGTCCGGTGAGGACGAAGCAGGCCAGCAGCACCAGGCCGAGCGCGACGCCGGCCAGGTAGGGATTGGCGTAGTTCCTGGACATGGGTGCACTCACTGGTTGGCGCGCGCCTCGACCGGGCCGTCGCGCCAGGTCCAGTCCTCGAACGAACCGTCGTACAGGACGGCGTCGATACCGAGCATGCGGGCGGCGAACAACACCGCCGTCGCCTGCTGGCCGATGTGGCAGTACACGATCAGGTGCGAAGCGGGCGTGATGCCGGCCGCGCGGAACATGGCCTCCAGCTCGGCGCGCGGCTTGAGCTTGTTGTCCAGGCCGACGACGTCCGTGAAAGGCAGGCTCACCGCGCCGGGGATATGGCCTTTGCGCAGCTTGCGCATGTCGCCGCTCGGCTCGATCCCGTCGTAGTAGACCCGCGCGCGGGCATCGGCCAGCACATACCCGGCCTTGCGGACATGGGCGCGTACGAAATCTGCATCCACCACGGCGGGGCGGAGGGCAAGGTCTGGTCCCGGACTCGCGGCGGCCTGCGGCGGCCGTGCCGTCACCGGTTTGCCGAGGCGCGTCCACTCGTCCAAGCCGCCGTCCAGCAAGGCGACTCGCTCGCCCAGCCCCGCCGCGTACAAGGTGTAGATCACGCGGGTCGCGGGCGACACCCAATCCTTGCCGAAGTAAACGACCACGTGCGAGTCGTTGCCGATGCCGAGGGCGCCGAGGCGGCGTTTCAGGTCGGCGCTGTCTGGCATCTGGAGGGTCTGTTCGTCACGGTCCACCGCGATGTCGGACAGCCGGACGAAGCGCGCGCCTGGAATGTGGCGCTGGTCGTATTCCTCCTTCTTGCCAAGGTGGAGGATGACGAGGCAGGGGTCTGACAGGTGCGAGTCCAGCCACTGCGGATCGACCGTCATGGCGAACGGTTTTGGGCTGGCGGATGCCTGGGCGGCAGCCAGCAGCAGGGCAGCGAGGGCAAGGGCGAAACGTCGTTTCATGTGAGCTCCGTGGGGTGATTTCGGGCGAGACCGGTGTCTCGGACAGTGTCAAGATAGGGCCGAACCGGGAGGCTTTGGGAGCCTTGCGATAAAGGTGCCGGGACGCCGGATGAAGGTCGCGATCGGCCGGATGGAGCTCCTTCCCCTTTGCATGGAACTTGTTACCATGTCTGCATGAATGCATTCGAACTGAGCGAGCCGCTGGCGCGCGACGCACTGGTACCAGGCTGGAGCCGTTACCAGCTTTGTCCGACCTTTAGTTGGGAGTGGTGCGTACGGCGCAGCCGCATTTTCTGGCCGCTCGCCATCCTGTACGGACTGGGCCTGGCCACCTGGCACGCCGCCGGCATGAACGACTGGCCCAGCTGGCCGGGTCTGGCGCTGCGGGCCAGCGTCGCGGCCCTGATCGTGGTCAGCACGGGGCCGCTGCTGGCCGCCCTGGTGCGCCGCGCCCGTCTGCGCCCCGCCGTGGAGGTCGTCCTGGTCGTGCTGGCGATCGGCGCGGGGCTGGCCGTCGCCCGGCTGGCCGCGCAATGGATCATCCTGTACCACGCCGAGCTGATGTCCCTATGCACGGTCCGCAATATGCCGACCAACTACCTGTACGCGCTGCTGTCCCAGGCACTGTTCCAGAGCGTGAACGGTTCGAGCCTGGCACTGGTCATCGGCGGCGGGGGCTTCGCCATCGTTGCCTACCTGACCGAGCGCCGGCGCTTTGCGGACTATGCCTCGCGGCGCGAGCTGGAAGCCATGCGCCTGCAGCGCGACGAAGCGGAACTGCGGCTGACGGCCCTGCAGGCCCAGGTGGAACCGCACTTCCTGTTCAATACCCTGGCCTCGGTGCGTTCGCTGGTGGCCACCGATCCCAAACGGGCGGCGGAGACGATCGACGCCATGGCCGATTATTTTCGCTCCACGCTGCCGTCGCTCGATCCCGACGCGCCGCGCAACGCGACCCTGGGCAAGCAGGTCGACATCTGCACCCGCTACCTGGAGCTGATGAACCTGCGCACCGACGGCCGCATCCGGATCGAGGTCGACGTGGAGGAGGGGGCCAGGAACCTGTTCTTCCCGCCCTTGGTGCTGCTGACGCTGGTCGAGAACGCGGTCAAGCACGGCGTCGGGCCCAAGCCCGGTCCGGGCACGGTCAGCATCGGCGCCCGCCTGCGCGGCGACGGCAGCCTGGAGGTCGCGGTGGAGGACGACGGCGCCGGCCTGCAGCCGGGCGAAAGCCATGGCCTGGGCCTGGCCAACGTGCGCGCCCAGTTGCGCAGCCTGTTCGGCAACGGGGCTGCGCTGGCGATTTCCGGGCGCGCGTCCGGCGGGGTGCGCGCCGAAATCACGATCGAAAGGCCGACAGCATGAGCGTGGAACCGACGGCGATCATCGCCGAGGACGAGGGCGCACAGCGCGCCGAACTGCGCGCCGCGCTGGCCGAGTTGTGGCCGGAACTGCGGATCGTCGCCGAATGCGAGGACGGACTGGCCGCGCTGGAAGCGGTCGAGCAGCATCGCCCGACGGTGGCCTTCCTGGACATTTGCATGCCGGGCGTGAGCGGACTGGCGGTGGCGCAGATGGCGAGCGCCCATTCCCATGTGGTCATGACGACCGCGTTCGGCCAGTTCGCCCTGGAGTCCTACGACCATGGAGCGGCCGACTACCTGCTCAAGCCGATCAAGCGCGAGCGCCTGATGACGGCCATCGCACGGCTCAGGAAACGCATCGCCGACGGGCAGGCATCCGACGTGAGTGGCGTCGTGGCGGCGCTGCGCGGGACGGTGCCGGAAGCCAAGTCGCGGCGCATCAGCTGGATCTCGGCCAGCGTCGGCGAGAACATCCGGATGATTTCGATCGACGACATCGTGTGTTTCAAGTCCGAGGATAAGTACACCTGCGTCGTCGCGGCAGGTGGCAGCGCCCACATCCGCACGCCCTTGAAGGAACTGCTGCCCCAGCTCGATCCCGAAGTGTTCTGGCAGGTGCACCGCAGCGCCATTGTCCGGGTGGCGGCGATCGAGTCGCTCCGGCGCGACGAGGACGGCAAGCTCAAGATCGCGCTGGCCGGGCAGCGGGACCTCGTTCCGGTCAGCGCCGCCTTCCAGGACCGGTTCCGGCCCATGTAGGCGCGGGCCCGGTTTTGCGCAATCTGTCCCGCGTTTTTTGCGGTTCGTCGCACGCCGATGGCGGGGCGGGGATCGGATGGATACAGTACCACCATACCGAAGCAGTTTTGATCCCGAACCCTGAAGGAGCCCATCATGAAAATCCGTAAAAACCTCGAAGGCGTGTTCCTGGTTGCCGCCGCGATGACCATCCTCGCCACCTACGCCACCGCCATGCCGGCCCCGCGCACCCAGCACAAGATCCAGGTGGTCGCACCGGACGTTGGTACCTCGATGCCGACCATCGTCGTGCACGGCAAGCGCCTGACGGAAGCCGAGAAAGCCGCCGAGAAGTAAGCCTTGGTACAATTGCGGTTTCGACATACCGCTATTGGCCAAGACAATGCTAGACATCCAACTTCTCCGCAAAGACATCGACAACGTCGCAGCCCGGCTGGCTGCACGGAAGTTCAAGCTGGACGTGGATGCGTTTAACGCCCTGGAAGGCGAGCGCAAAGCGATCCAGACGCGTACCGAGGAGCTGCAGGGCAAGCGCAATTCGCTGTCCAAGCAGATCGGCATGCTGAAGGCCAAGGGCGAAGATACCAGCGCCGTGATGGCGGAAGTCGCCGGCCTCGGCGACGAGCTGAAAAACAACGAAGCGGCCCTCGCGGTCGTGCAGGCCAAGCTGGCCGAATTCATGGAGGCGGTGCCCAATCTGCCGCACGCCTCCGTGCCCGTCGGGACCGACGAGACGGGCAACGTCGAAGTACGCCGCGTAGGTACCCCGCGCAGCTTCGACTTCGAGATCAAAGACCATGTGGACGTCGGCGCCGCGCTCGGCCTGGATTTCGACGTGGCCGCCAAGCTGACCGGCTCGCGCTTCTCCGTCATGAAAGGCGGCGTGGCGCGCCTGCACCGCGCGCTGGCCCAGTACATGCTCGACACGCACACCGGCAAGCATGGCTACACCGAGTGCTACACCCCCTACATCGTCAACGCCGACTCGCTGCGCGGCACCGGCCAGCTGCCCAAGTTCGAGGCCGACCTGTTCGCCGTGAAGAAGGGCGGCCAGGAAGGCGAGGGCGAGAACCTGTACCTGATCCCGACCTCGGAAGTGTCGTTGACCAATCTGGTGCGCGACGAGATCGTGGGCGGCGACACGCTGCCGATCCGGATCACCGCGCACACGCCGTGCTTCCGCTCGGAGGCGGGCAGCTACGGGCGCGACACGCGCGGCATGATCCGCCAGCACCAGTTCGACAAGGTCGAGATGGTGCAGATCGTCCATCCGGAAAAATCGTACGAAGCGCTGGACGAGATGGTCGGCCACGCGGAAGCGATCCTGCAGGGCCTGGGCCTGCCGTACCGCGTGCTGTCGCTGTGCACCGGCGACATGGGCTTTGGTGCGGCCAAGACCTTCGACCTGGAAGTGTGGCTGCCGGCACAGAACACCTACCGCGAGATCTCGTCGCTCTCCAACTGCGAGGCCTTCCAGGCGCGCCGCATGCAGGCGCGCTTCCGCAACGCGCAAGGCAAGCCTGAGCTGGTGCACACGCTGAACGGCTCGGGCCTGGCGGTGGGGCGCACGCTGGTGGCGGTCCTGGAGAACTACCAGCAGGCCGATGGCAGCGTGCTCATTCCCGAAGCGCTGCGCCCGTACATGGGCGGCCTGGAGCGCCTCGTTCCCGCAAAATAATCGCGATAACGCTGAAGCACCCCCGAGCCGTCATCCCCGCGCAAGCGGGGACCCCTGCGCCTCAGCGCTTGCCACAAGCCGTCGATTGAGGGACAGCACACGCTCAACGACGAATTGGACGAAATAATTGCAAGGTTCGCCCTTCCATTTTCAGGCAACCCTGCTATAATGCTGGTCTTCCGACGGTGACCACCGTTGCTGCAGTACCTGGAGAGGTGGCAGAGTGGTCGAATGTACCTGACTCGAAATCAGGCGTAGGGTGTCCCCCTACCGTGGGTTCGAATCCCACCCTCTCCGCCAAGATATAAGCAAAAAAGCGCCTTCCGGGCGCTTTTTTGTTTCTGCCGATTCTCCTGCCCATGTTTTTGGAATCCTAGAATTCAGCGTAATCCAGGTTGGACACCTTCTCTATAACGCGGTCTTGGCGTAATGCGGGCCCAAATGAGCGCGCCCG
>DASRUW010000683.1:0-7291 GCA_035655255.1 Telluria sp.
GCCTGGTCTTCTCCAAGAACACCATCACCGCGCAGGTGATGCAGGACGTGGGCGTCAAGCCCATCGTCAAGCTGGCCAAGGACATGGGCATCCGCCAGAGCAAGCTCGATCCCGTGCCCTCGCTCGCCCTCGGCACCAGCCCGGTCACCCTGCTCGAGATGGTGAGCGCCTACGCCACCATCGCGGCCGAAGGCGAGTACCGCAAGCCGGTCTTCGTGCGCAGCATTACGGACCGCAGCGGCAAGCTGGTCGCCCAGTTCGGTGCCTCCAGCGCGGAGCGCGCGATGGCGCCGCAGACCGCCGACACCCTGATCGACATGCTGCGTGGCGTCGTCAACCGCGGCACCGGCACGGCGGTGCGCTACCGCTTCGGCATCTACGGCGACGTGGCGGGCAAGACCGGCACCACCCAACGCAACACGGACGGCTGGTTCATCCTCATGCATCCGGAGCTGGTGGCCGGGGCCTGGGTCGGCTTCAACGACAACCGCGTGACGATCCGTTCCAGCTACTGGGGCCAGGGCGGACACAATGCCATCCTGCTGGTGGGCGACTTTTTCCGCACTGCGCTGAACGCGCACCGGATCGACGCGGCCGCCTTGTTCCCGGGCGGGAAGCCCACTCCGGCGCGTCCGCCCGAGAAGCAGGAAGAGGTGATGGAAGATCCGGGCGAAATCCAGACCGAGAACGGCGAACCGGTGCTGCCGCCGCCCGACCTGCATCCGCGCGCCGAGGACATGCCGGAGCCGGAAGAAGAACCGGCGCCCCCGGTCGAACAGGCGGCGCCGCCGCCGGCGGCCGAACAGCCGACCGCGTGAGCCGTCAGCGGTTGGTCAGGGTCACGCCCGCCACCGCGACGGCGCCGCCGATGACCATCGAGGCCAGCACCGGCTCGCCCAGGATCAGCGCGGCGAAGCTCACGCCGAACACCGGCACCAGGTTGTTGAACACCGCCGCGCGCGAGGGCCCCAGCGCGCGCACGCCCTCGTAGTACCAGACGAAGCCCACGACCGTGCCGAACGCGCCCAGGTAGGACAGGGCGGCCCAGGTGTCCCAATGCACCAGGTTCCAGTCGACCTGGCCGAGCTGGCCGACGGCGCCGATCGTCAGGTACAGCAGCCCCCACAAGGCCGCATAGGTCGTCGCCACCACCGGCGACAGCGTCGTCAGGGCGCGCCGGCCGATCAGCGTGTAGGCCGCCCAGCTGCAGACCGCGGCCAGCATGAACAGCTCGCCCGCGCCGATGGATTGGGACAGGTCCAGCCAGGCCCCGAGGAAGTCGCCGCGCGTGATGACGATGGCCGCGCCCAGGAAGGCGAGCGCGATGCCGGCCCACTTGTGCGGCTTGAGGCGTTCGTGGAAGACGACGGCCGCCGCCAGCGCGGTCACGGTCGGATTGAGCGCGACGAACAGGGCCGCGCGGCCCGCGGGAATGGTGCGCAGGGCGCCGAAGAAGCACAGGTTGTAGAGGAAGATGCCGGTCGCGCCCAGCGCCATGGTCGCCAGCAGCTCGCGCCGGTTCAGGCGCGGCAGGCCGCCCTCCGTCTTCCAGGCCAGGAGCAGCAGCAGGATGGCGGCAACCCCGAAGCGCACCGCGGCGGCCACCAGCGAGGGCAGGACGTGCGCGGCCATCCGCCCGGCGATGAAGGTGCCGCCCCAGAACATGGCGGTGGCGGCGAGCTTGGCATAGACGAGGGCGGGACGGCTGGACATGGCGGTTTTCGGAACTTAAAGAAAAAAAAGCTTAACGGAATTTCGCTTGACGCGTGCGGAACGGACAGATTTCCTGGGGCTATCGTGTCCGTGCGAGGGTGGTGCATCTGCTAACGTCACGCCATCTTCTGCGCTGGAGGAGCCGACGTTGCCGCCGCAATTCGCCCTTGCCATTCCGCTGCTTGCCGCCGCCGTCGCGGCGAACGCGTACGCGCAGCGCAGTCCGACGGAAGCGGTGCCGGACACGATCGAGGCGCGCGTGCAGGCCTGCATCGGCTGCCACGGCGCGCAAGGCCAGGGCGTCGAGAACGTCTACTTTCCTCGTCTCGCCGGCAAACCGGCCGGCTACCTGTATAACCAGCTGGTGGCTTTTCGCGACGGGCGCCGCAAGTATGTGCCGATGAATTACCTGCTGGCCTACCTGCCGGACGCCTACCTGTCGAAGATGGCGTCCTACTTCGCCGCGCTCAATCCGCCGTATCCGGGCGGCGCCGGGGCAGGCGACAAGGCGCCGCCTCCGGCCTTGGTGGAGGAGGGCCGCCGCATTGCCAGCGAAGGCGTGCAGGCGGCGCGGGTGCCGCCCTGCATGGCCTGCCACGGAACGGCGCTGAACGGACGCGAGCCTGGCATTCCCGGCCTGCTCGGCCTGCGCGCGGACTATGTCAGCGCCCAGCTCGGCGCCTGGCGTTACGGCGTGCGCACGGCGCTGGCGCCGGACTGCATGCAGTTCGTCGCCGCCAGCCTGACCGAACATCAGGTGGAAGCCGTGTCCGCCTTCCTCGCCGCGCAGCCGGTGCCGCCCAACCTGCGCCCTGCGCCGGCGGACCAGAAGGCGTTGCCGCTCGAATGCGGCAGCCAGCAGGGGCGAGCGAAATGAAGCGCGTGCTCGGCATCGTCGTCATCCTGGCGCTGCTCGGCGTGGGCGCCTTCCTGCTGTGGCATCGGGCGCCCTTGCGCTCCGCAGGCACGGCGTCCGCCAACGGGCAGGTCGAGCGCGGCCGCTACCTGGCCCAGGCGGGCGACTGCATCGCCTGCCATACCGTGCCGGGCGAGGCGATCTTCTCGGGCAACCGGCCGATGCCGACGCCGTTCGGCACCCTCTACTCGCCCAACATCACCCCGGACGACGAGACCGGCATCGGCAAGTGGACGGCCGACGAGTTCTACCAGATGATGCACACCGGCCGGGGCCGGGACGGCAAGCTGCTGTATCCGGCGATGCCGTTTGCGTCCTACACCAAGGTCACGCGGGCGGATTCGGATGCCATCTTTGCTTATCTCCGTTCGGTCCCGCCAGTCAAACTCAACTCGCGCGCACACGACCTGCGCTTCCCGTACAACAACCGCGCGCTGCTGATCGGCTGGCGCACCCTGTATTTCCAGGAAGGCGAGTACCAGCCGGACCGCGGCAAGTCGGCCGAATGGAACCGCGGCGCCTACCTGGTGCAGGGACTGGGGCACTGCGCCATGTGCCATACGCCGATCAACGCGCTGGGCGGCTCGTCGCCGGCGCGCGCCTTCCAGGGCGGGCTGATTCCGATGCAGCACTGGTATGCGCCCTCGCTCACCTCCAACCGCGAGTCGGGCCTGGGCGAATGGAGCGAGCAGGACATCGCCGATCTGCTGCAGGCCGGCATCTCCAGCCGCGCCACCGTGTACGGGCCGATGGCGGAGGTGACCTACAACAGCCTGCAATACATGAACGACGCCGACGCGCGCGCCATGGCCGTCTACCTGAAAAGCCTGCCCAATACGGATACGCCTGAGGGCGCGCCCGCCCTGGCGCCCGTGCGCGCGGACACGGAGCAGATGTATTCGGACGGCAAGCGCCTGTACGGCGAACATTGCGCCAACTGCCATGGCGCGGAGGGGCAGGGCAAGCCGCCGCACTATCCTCCGCTGGCGGGCAACCGCTCGATCGGCATGGTGTCGGCCGTGAACCCGATCCGCATGGTGCTCAACGGCGGTTATCCGCCCGGCACCCGGCGCAATCCCATGCCTTACGGGATGCCGCCTTTCGCCCAGTTCATGACGGATGCGGAGATCGCCTCCATCGTCACCTACATCCGCACCGCCTGGGGCAACCCCGGCGCGCCGGTGGACGTGCGCGAAGTGGGCGCCCTGCGCGCCGCTACGGTGGAATAGGGAGGGAGCATGTTCGAGGAAACCGAATTCCGCCATGACGACGCCGACGAACAGCGCCGCGTGGACGCGGTGGTGGCGGCCGGCCCGCGCGGCGCCTTCGCGCTGGCGGGGCTGGCGCTGGCCATCGTGGTGGCGATCTGGATCGCGTTCTACCTGGGCGTGTTCGTCGCGCGGGGAGGGGCATGATGGCGGACCAGGCGCACAGTGTCGCCGTCCAGGCCGAGAAGCGCTGGGCGATCATCGTCGGCGCCGTGATCGGCGCGCTGCTGGCGATGATCCTGTACATGAGCGTGCACTGGGCCACCATGCCGCCCGCGCGCACCGAGACCGTCGACCCGGCCACCCTGCACCTGGCCGGGGAGTTCGTGGAATCGAACCTCGGCAGCGTGCCGACGGCCGACGGCGGCGTGGCGGTGCGCGTCGTGGCCAACCAGTATTCGTTCACGCCGCAATGCATCGAGGTGCCGGTCGATACGCCCGTGGTGCTGCGCGCGACCAGCGCCGACGTGGTGCACGGCTTCTCGGTCACGGGCACCAACGTCAACATGATGCTCATACCGGGCTACGTGTCGACCTTCCGGGCCCGCTTCCAGCGCACCGGGGACTTCCTCATGCCCTGCCACGAATATTGCGGCACCGGCCATGCGGCCATGTGGGCCCACGTGCGGGTGGTCGGGCGGGACGAGTTCGCGCGCCACGCGGCCCAGGCGAGGAGGGTGGACTGTGTTCAGCACTGATACCCGGCGCATCGTGCTGGCCCATTTCTGGCTGGCCTTCGCTGCCTTCCTGGCCGCGCTGCTGCTGGGCGAATGGCAGATGCTGGTGCGCAGCCCGCTGCTGGGCTGGATCGGCAATCCCGAGCTGTACTACCGCTCCGTGACGGCGCACGGCTCGGCCATGGGCTATGTGTTCCCGACGCTGGTGGCCATGGGCTTCGGCTATGCGATCGCCGAACTGTCGCTGGGGCAGGAGCTGCGCGGCAAGCGCTGGGCCTGGGCCGGCTTCGCCCTGGTCGTGCTGGGCACGCTGGCGGCGATGATTCCGGTGGCGGCCGGGCGGGCTTCGCTCCTGTACACCTTCTATCCCCCGCTGATCGGGCCCGCCGCCTTCTACCTCGGTATCGTCCTGGTGGTGGTCGGCTCGTGGATCTGGGTGGCGCTCATGGCAGTCAACCTGTCCGCCTGGCGGCGCGCGCACCCGGGCGGCACGGTGCCGCTGCCGATGTTCGCCAACCTGGCCGGCGCCTATCTGTGGGCCTGGACCTCGCTTGGCGCGGCGCTCGAAATCCTGCTCCAGATCCTGCCCGTGGCCCTGGGCTGGAAGTCCACCATCGACGCCGGACTGGCGCGCGTGTTCTTCTCGTGGACGCTGCATGCCATCGTCTATTTCTGGCTGATGCCGGCCTACATCGCCTTCTACACCCTGGTGCCGCGCGCCATCGGCGGCCGCCTGTACAGCGACGCGATGGCGCGCCTGTCGTTCGCGCTCTTTCTCGTGTTCTCGATGCCGATCGGGGTCCACCACCTGTTCCAGGATCCGCAGGTGGGCGCGGGCGTCAAGTTCCTGCATGCCGTGTTCACGGGGATGGTGTCGGTGCCGACCTTGCTGACCGTGTTCACCATCACCGCCTCGGTGGAGATCGCCGGGCGGCTGCGCGGCGGCAGCGGCCTGTTCGGCTGGCTGCGGCGGCTGCCCTGGCATAACCCGATGATGCTGGCGGTGGCCTTCTCCTTCATCCTGCTCGGATTCGGCGGGGCGGGTGGCCTCATCAACATGAGCTACCAGCTCGATTTCGCCGTCCATAACACCCAGTGGATCACCGGGCACTTTCACCTGATCTTCGCGGGCGCCATCGTCATCATGTACTTCGCGATCGCCTACGACCTGTGGCCGCACCTGACCGGGCGCGCCCTGGCGGAGGCGACGCTGATGCGCTGGCAGCTGTGGCTGTGGTTCGTCGGGATGATCGTGACGACCTTTCCCTGGCACGCGGTCGGCATCCTCGGCATGCCGCGGCGCATGGCGTACTTCGATTACAGCCACCCCGAGCTGGAGCCGCTGGCGTTCTCGGTCACCCTCAGTTCCATCGGCGGCCTGATGCTGGTGCTGTCCGGCCTGCTGTTCGTGTACATCCTGCTGCGCGGTCACCGGGCGCCGGCCGTGCCGCTGCCGCGTTTCCGCTTCAGCGAGCCGGCCCACCCGCCCGGCGCGGTGCCGCTGGCGCTCAATTCGCATGGCTTGTGGATCGCGCTCATGATCGGGCTTACCGTCGTCAATTATGGCTACCCCATCGTGCAGCTGGCCTTGCTGCCGCAGACTTCGGTGCCGGCGGTGCCGATCGGAGGTCCGCCATGAACCGGCTGTTCTCGTGGCGCAACCGCTGGTTCGCGGGCAGCATCGGCGCGGTGCTGGCGCTGGCCCTGCTGGCGGCCCTGGCCGGCTTTCTCTGGCTGCCTGCTGCGCAAGGGCCGCGCAACGCCGGCTGGTGGGAGGCGATCTGCAGCGCGGCCGGGGCCGTCCTGCCCTTCCGTGCCCAGGGCGCGCCGGACGAGAGCGCGGTCCGGCCGTCGAACGTCATCGTCAGCGCCCAGATGATGACGCCGGCCAGCGAAGCGGCCATCGGCCGCGGCGCCACCCTGGCCCAGAACTGCACCATGTGCCACGGCGCGCGCGGCATGAGCCCGGCCGGCACGCCGCACTTGGCCGGCCAGCCCGCCGCCGCGACCTACAAGCAGCTGCGCGACTATAAGTCCCAGCACCGGCGCAGCGCCATCATGGAGCCGCTGGTGGAGAACCTCAACGACGAAGACATGCGCGACCTGGCGGCCTACTATGCCTTCCTGCCGCGCATCCCCAGCCAGGGCGCGGGCGGCACGCCGCCGCGCCTGGTGCGCAACGGCGACCCGGTGCGCAACATCGGCGCCTGCGCCGCCTGTCACGCGGCCAGCGTCGCCAAGCCGGCCGCGCCCCAGCTCGATGGGCTGCCTGCCACCTACCTGCGCGCCCAGCTGAACGCCTTCGCCCGCGGCGAGCGCCGCAACGACCTGCAGGAACAGATGCGCAACGCCGCGCGCCAGCTGCGGCCCGACGAGGTGGAGGAACTGGTCGACTGGTACGCCAGCCGCTGAGGCACTGGCCGGGAGTGGCCCGCTGCGGTAAGCTTGGATTTTCGATATCCAGGGAGCACTTCAGCATGGCGCAGCCGATCCGCCGCATCGCAATCCAAACGGGAGGGGGCGACGCCCCGGGGCTGAACGCGGTCATCCGGGCCGTCGTGATGGCGGCCACCGGCCTCGGCTGGGAGTGCTACGGCATCCGCGACGGCTTCACCGGCATCCTGGAGCCGGATCGCTGCCGCGGCGAGAGCGTGATGCGCCTGACACCGGAGACCGTGAGCGGCATCGGCCACCTGGGCGGCACCATCCTCGGCACC
>DASRUW010000684.1:0-9756 GCA_035655255.1 Telluria sp.
AGCGCGTCGCCGGCGCCGAGAACAAGTCCGACGACGATCTGAACGCGATGGACCTGGTCGACGTCGTCGACCACTACGAGCTGGCCTATCTGGTCCACACCCGCATGGCCAAGGGCAACACCCCGCTGATGCATGACACCGTCGTCAGCGCCAAGGACGGTTCCGTGCTCGACCAGTGGAGCATGGTCCAGTCCGTGGTCGGCACCGGCCACTCCCAGTACAACGGCGACGTGCCCATCAACACCTCGGTCGGCGGCATCGGCTACAAGATGATCGACGGCTCGCGCGGCATCGGCGGCACCTTCGGCGCCATGGCCATCACCAATGCCGACCACACCACCTCGGCTGGCCTGGTCTACGAGAACAGCACCAACACCTGGGGCGACGGCCAGAACTACATCTCCGGCGGCTCGACCACCAACGCCAACGGCCAGACCGCGGCCGTGAACGCGCTGTGGGGCCTGATGAACACCTACGACATGCTCAAGAACGCCATGGGCTGGCTGTCGCTGGATGGCCAGAACACCGCGACCTACATCGCCGCGCACGTCAACACCGCCTACGACAACGCCTACTACAGCGACACCTGCAAGTGCATGTACATCGGCGACGGTTCGAGCTTCTACAGCCTCGGCTCGATCGACGTGATCGGCCACGAGATGGGCCACGGCGTGACCGCCGCCACCTCCAACCTGGCCTACCGCCAGGAGTCGGGCGGCCTGAACGAGTCGGCCTCGGACATCCAGGGCGAAGTGGTGGAAGCCTACGCCCGCGCCGGCGGCACCGGCACCACCATCCCGCTGTCGGGCAATGACTGGGTGATGGGCAAGGAAATCTCGAAGACCGGCACCCCGCTGCGCTACCTCTACAAGCCTAGCCTGGACGGCAAGAGCCCGGATGCCTGGTCCAAGTCGGTCGGCCGCCTGGACGTGCACTACAGCTCGGGCCCGAACAACCGCATGTTCTACTTCCTGGCCAACGGCTCGAGCGCGGACTCCACCAGCCCGTACTACTCGAAGTTCCTGACCCAGCTGCCGCGCAACATGACCGGTATCGGCACCGACAAGGCCTTCCGCATCTGGTTCAAGGCCAACACCACCAAGTTCACGTCGTCGACCAACTACGCCGACGCACGTAACAAGGTGCTGGCTGCCGCCCAGGAACTGTATGGCACCAACAGCGCCGAGGCGAAAGCCGTCATGCGCGCCTATGCTGCCATCAACGTGGGCACCGACGTGGCCGAATAAGCCCGCCGGCGACGCAAAAAAAAGCCCCGCGAGGGGCTTTTTTTCATTTGGGGACCGTCACCGTCTGGGTGCCGATGGTGAAGGTGCGCGAGGTGGTGGTCTGGGTCATGCTCACGGCCGGGCGCTTGCAGCCGATATCGAGCAGGACCAGGAATTCCGCGCTGGTCTTGGACGGCGTGACGTAGGCGCCGTGGGCCTCGTAGGTGCCCGGCTTGGGCGCCGGACCGGTGCGGGTCTGGTAGGTCAGCGGCGCCTCGGTCGTGCTGAGCAGAGGCTTGATGCACAGCGACTGGGTGCCGCTGTTGATGCGCACGGCATTGCTGCCTTCGTTGGTGATGCCGGCCACGGCCGCGTGCATGTTCCATTCCCAGGCGTGGGCCGACGGGGCGGCCAGCTTGTCCTGCACCACGACCGCGTTCTGGGAGCGCAGGTACCACACCCGGCGCAGGGCCGTACTGACGGCCGAGCCGTAGGCCGGCTTGGCATTACCTTCCGCATAGTCCAGGGTCGAGGTGGTGGAAAAGCCGGTGATCTTTCCGTTGTAGGCCAGGGTGGCCGTGTTGCCGGTCACGATCTGGCCGATCCCGTTGTCGTAGGTGATGGCGTTGTGCGCCTTGGTCTGGCGGTACCAGTCGTTGAACAGGGGCGAACCGTAATAGTCCAGGTAACCCGATTCGGCCAGCAGCTTTTGCCCGCCCGAGAAAATGATCAGGCCATTCTGGTCCCCGTGGCTGTGGTTGTAGGCGCCGTAGGGGCTGGACTTGAAATACACCGAGGTGCGGTTCGGATCGGAGATGTTACTGTGCATGGCCACCCAGCCGATGCTGGGGTAGAGCGCCGAATTGGGCGGCAGCGAGGGCGCGGACAAGGTGTAGGGCATGGGGTAGGGCGCCTGCAGCAGGGTCACCGTGTCCTCCGTGCCGGGGATATTGCGCACGTACCAGGCGGCGTAGGGGGAATTGAAGCGCTCCGCATAGGACTTGATCAGGCGAAAGTCCGGCGTCGTTTCGTTCTCGTCGCCGAACAGGTGGAACTTGCTGCCCGGCGGCAGGAAGTGGATGAAGTACTGCATGAAGCCGCGCGACCAGGGCTTGTCGAACAGGTTGACGCTGGTCGCCTGCATCATCGGCTGCCACAGCTGGAGAGCATAGTCCGCCGTGTATTGTCCGTAGGCGGTGCCGTTGGCGAAGCCGCCTTCCGGTCCGCTCCAGGCGTAGATGGCGTTCATGTAGGCCCGCACCGAGAAATCGAACCACTCGCCCGATGCGCGGATATTGCCCAGCGAGAGCGTCGAGATCAGGGCCAGGAAGCCCAGGTTGGTGCCCCCGTGCGAATCGAAGGGATACTGGTCGATCCGGTCGCCGCTGGCCGACAGGTCGGCGAAGATGTCGCGCGTGCGCGTCTCCACGATGTTCCAGTAATTCTGGCGCCGGGTCACGTCGATGTCGTAGTACAGCATGTCGGTCGCCTTGATCAGGGACAGGGCGATCTGGCGCGTGGCCTGGTCCTGGTACTTGTAGCTGGTCGGCCCGGTCGGACTGAGGGCGGCCAGCTGGTCGCCGCGCTTGATGGCCTCGGTGAGCCAGCGCTTGTCCAGGGTCAGGCGATACAGCAGGGCGGCCGCCTCGAGCTGGCGGGCGGTCGCGTTCACGCGCTGGCGGATGTCGGACGCCTCCGAACTGGTGATGTAGGTCGAGGTGCCGCTGACCAGGATCGGCCAGTCGGAATCCGTCACCGTCTTGATGTTCTTGTAGGTGACTTCCGTGATCAGGGCCTGCAGGGCCGGATTACGCTCGGCGTACATGGCCGAGGTCCATTGCGACACGCGCAGGAAGTTGTTCGGCAGCTGGCGCGCGATCTGGCGCGGCTTGGTCGCCACGTTCGAGCGCAGCACGGAATTCTCCGGCACCTCGAACACCGTCGACTGGCTGGTGATGTCGAATTCGCGCAGGTCCGACCATTGGGCCACGGTGGAAGGCCGCACCCGCCACGCATAGTGACCGATCGGGTAGGCCTTGGAGGGGAGGTACCAGTTGCGGTAGGCGGTGTAGGTATAGACCACGCTGCCGTTCTGGTAGACCTCGATGGTGTAGGCCGGCGGCTTGGTCGGATAGCGCGACCAGGCGAAGGCGGGCGGATTCTGGGCCTGGATCTGGAAGTTGCCGGGGGCGGGACGGACGGCTTCCGGCTCGGCGGCGACGACCCAGTCGGCGCGCGCCGGCCTGGCCAGCACGAGTCCGGCAGCGAGCACCAGCATGCTGCACAGCCCGGAAAACATGCGCGTATTCATTCTCATTCTCCTCTCGGTCGATGCGGCCGATCTTACGGCGGAATGGAAAATACGGGCGCACGTTGAGGCCGGTTTCCCCTGTGGTTCAGGGGCTTCTTTTCCAGACAGAAACCGGCGTGTCGCCATCCGGGCGCGGCGGCACGCGCCAGGACAGGGTGTCACCTTTCAGCTCGAAGGGGCGCTCCTGCACGCTGCCGTCCCAGCCGGCGTTGAGCGCGCCGGTGATGTGAAAGACGAGCAGGTGGCGCTCCTGGTCGAGCTTCAGGGTGCCGAAATGGGTGCTGGCGGTCAGCATCGCGCGCTGGTACTCGGCCGGCGTGGCGTTGCGGTAGTCCTTGCTGGTGAAGGGCGGGCGCTCCGTATGGTAGATCTGCACGCAGTAGCGTCCGTCGGGGGTGACGATCAGCAGGCCGCGCGGGGCCGGACCGTAGTCGTCGGCCTGGGTCCCGTCCGGATGCAGGCGGTAGGCTGCGCTCATGTTCCAGACCCCGACCAGGTCGTGGAACTGGACCGGGGCGGCCTGCACGCAGGCGGTGGAAAGCAGCAGGGGAAGCAGGATGGATTGCGGCTGGGGCATGGGCGTCTCCAAGAAAAGGTTCGGAAACGCACGATAGCCCGCGCCGGCGCCGCCGGGGAGAGCAAAAAATGCACGGGTCAGGTGCGCGGATCGAAGGCCTCGGCCACCAGGTCGGCGGCGGCGCGCACGCGCGCGGACTTGCGCACGTCGTCGTGCAGCACCAGCCACAGCGGACGCACCACCGGGCACGCCACCGGTGCCTCCGCCAGCGCGCCGGCGGCGCGCGCCAGCATGCGCGGCAGCACGGCCAGGCCGGCGCCGGAGATCGCCAGCTGCAGCAGGCTGCCCAGATCGTTGCTGCGCAAGGTGAAGGGACGGCCCGCCGCGTATTCCTCCAGCCAGCGTTGCTGGGGCAAGCCGTCGAGCCCGTCCGCGTAGCCGAGGAATTCCCAGTCGGCCGGCGGGCAGTCACGCAGGTAATCGGGCGCGCCGAACAGGCCGTAGTCCATGTCGCACAGGCGCCGCACGGCCAGGGCCGGCGCGGCGGGACGCAGGTAGCGCACGGCCAGGTCGGCTTCGCGCCGGCCCAGATCGGCCGTGCGCCGGTCCGCCACCAGCTCGATCTCGAGGCCGGGATGGCGCGCGCGCTGCCGGGCCAGGGCGGGCGCGAGCAGCCAGGCGCACAGGGCCGGTGGCGCGGCGATACGCACCAGACCACGCACCGCGTCGGCCTGCGTCGCCTGCCGCAGCAGGGCCATCATGTCGGCTTCCACCCGGCGCGCGGCGGGCAGCAGTTCGGCGCCCGCCGCCGTGATCGCCCAGCCTTTCGGCAGGCGGTCGAACAGGCGCAGGCCGAGCCCGGCCTCGAGCGCGTCGATGCGGCGGCTGGCGGTGGTGTGCTCCACGCCCAGGGCGCGGGCGGCCGCGCCCAGGCCGCCGTGCTCGGCGATGGCGAGGAAAAAGCGCAGGTCGTCCCAGTCTGGCGTCTTCATGGCGCACAGTGTACCGAAGCTTCTGCCTGGCAAGCCAAACTTGGGCCTTGTTTGAGCAAGATCATCCCCGCGCGTCAGGCTTGCGGCGCATCATAACTGGCAACCCTAGGAGGATTTCGCCATGAAAGCCGCACCGCCACCGCCACCGTCCTTCCGCCCCGGGCGCCACCTGGAACGCCTCGACAATCCCCTGCACGACCCCTATCAGGCGCATGCCAAGCTGCCCGACCCTTCGGTCTGCGGCAACTGCCACGCGGTCTATCATGTCGGCCGCTGGCAATGGGGCCCCGTGCCGACGGACGCGGCCGGGACGACCTGTCCCGCCTGCGCCCGCATCGCCCAGCAGCAGCCGGCCGGATATGTGAGCATCGTCGCCACGCTCACGCACCAGCAGCGCGCCGAGATCGCCCGCATGGTGCGCAACCTGGAGGAGCGGGAAAAGGCCGAGCATCCCCTCCAGCGCATCATGGAGATCAGCGGCAACAGTGGCGGCATGCTGATCACCACCACCGACCCGCATCTGGCGCGCGGCATCGGCGAGGCGCTGGAGCATGCCTGGCATGGCCACGCCGAGTACCAGTTCAGCGAGGACGAGCACCTGCTGCGGGTGCGGTGGCAGCGTTGACGGGGCCCCGGCCGCCGCTGTTCCATCTCGCCGGCGTGGGCAAGACCTATGGCGCCGGCGAGGTCCAGGTCAATGCCTTGTCCGGCGTCGACCTGGACCTGTATCCGGGCGAGTTCGTCGTGCTGCTCGGGCCTTCGGGCGGCGGCAAGTCCACCTTGCTGAACCTGCTCGGCGCGCTGGACCTGCCCACCAGCGGCACCCTGGAGTGGCAGGGGCGGGACCTGGGCCGCCTCGACGAGGCGGGCCGCAATGCCTTTCGCCGCGCCAGCATCGGTTTCGTGTTCCAGTTCTATAACCTGGTGCCCAGCCTGACCGCGTTCGAGAACGTGCAGCTGGTGACCGAGATCAGCGCCGATCCCATGCCGCCGGCCGAAGCGCTGACCCTGGTCGGACTGGGCGACCGCCAGCACCATTTTCCGGCCCAGCTGTCCGGCGGCGAGCAGCAGCGCGTCGCGATCGCGCGCGCCATCGCCAAGCGTCCGGCCGTGCTGCTGTGCGACGAGCCGACTGGCGCGCTCGACTGCGCCACCGGCCGCGTCGTGCTGCGCGTGATCGAGAAGATCCACCGCGAACTGGGCACGACGGTCGTGGTCATCACCCACAACGCCGCCATCGCCGAGATGGCCGAGCGCGTGATCCATCTCAGCAACGGCCGCATCCAGTCGATCGAGACCAACGCCGTGCGCCGCTCGCCGGAGGAAATCCAGTGGTGAGCGCGCTGCACCGCAAGCTGCTGCGCGACCTGTGGAACATGCGCGCCCAGGCGCTCGCCGTGGCCGCCGTCGCCATGTGCGGCATCGCCGCCTTCGTCAGCCTGCGCTGCGCCTACGAATCGCTGCTGGCGGCCCAGCACCGCTATTACATGGACAACCGCTTCGCGGACGTGTTCACGACCGTGCGCCGGGCTCCGGCCAGCATCCTGGCCCAGGTGCGCGCGCTTCCCGGCGTGAACGAGGCCGACGGGCGCGTGGTGTGGGACGCGCCGCTGGACGTGCCGGGCCTGGCCGACCCGGCCAGCGCGCGTCTGGTCGGCCTGCCGCTCGTGCCGGGCGCCGGCCTGAACCGCATCTACCTGCGCAGCGGCCGCCTGCCGCTGGCGCGCAGCCCGGACGAGGTGCTGGTCAGCGAAGCCTTTTCCAAGGCCAACCACTTGCGGCCGGGCGACAGCCTCAGCGCCGTCATCAGTGGCCGGCGCAAGACGCTGCGCATCACCGGCATCGCGCTCTCGCCCGAGTACGTCAACGAAATCAAGGGGACCAGCTTTCCCGACAACCGCCGCTTCGGGGTGTTGTGGATGGACGGCTGGGCGCTCGCGGCCGCGCTCGACATGCACGAGGCGGTCAACAACATCTGTCTGACCCTGGCGCCCGGCGCCAGCGAGGCGGCCGTGATCGAGCGGCTGGACCACCTGCTGGAGCGTTACGGCTCGCTCGGCGCCTACGGGCGCAGCGAACAGGTCTCGCACAACTTCCTCGACAACGAGCTGGACCAGGCGAAGGTATCCGCCACCGTCATGCCGGCCATCTTCCTCGCCGTCGTGGCCTTCCTGACCCACAACGTGCTGCTGCGCCTGACGTCCTTGCAACGCGCCCAGATCGCGCTGATGAAAAGCTTCGGCTACGGCAGCTGGGCCATCGCCTGGCACTACGCCCTGTTCGCGCTGGGCACGGTGATGACCGGCACGCTGGCGGGCATCGGCGCGGGGGCCTGGCTCGGCACCTACTATGGCAAGCTGTACCGCGCGTTCTATCACTTTCCCGAGTTTCCGTTCACCCTGAGCGGCTTCACCGTGGCGGCGGCGCTGTCGATCGGCATGGCGACCGCGCTTGGCGGCGCCGCGCTGGCCGTCCTGCGCGCCCTGGCCCTGCAGCCGGCCGAGGCCATGCGTCCCGAGCTGCCGACCCGCTACCGGAGCGGCCTGCTGGAGCGCGCCGGGCTGCGCAGCTACCTCAGCCTGCCGCTGCGGATGGTGCTGCGCCAGCTCGAGCGCAGGCCGGTGCGCACCATGCTCTCGATTGCCGGCCTGGCCTGCGCGGTCGGCATCACGGTGGTCGGGCAATTCACGTTCGATGCGCTGGACGCCATCATCCACGTGCAGTTCCGGCTGGCGCAGCGCGACGACCTGACCGTGCTGCTGTACCAGCCGCGCGGCTTGGCCGCGGCGCACGGATTGGAAAGCCTGCCGGGCGTGACCCGGGTCGAGCCGTTCCGGGCGGCGCCCGTGCGGCTGCGCTTCGGGTCCCACGTCAAGCGCACGGTGCTGTTCGGGCACGTGCGCGGCGCCGAACTGCGCCGTCTGGTGGACACGGACGGCAACCCGGTCGACCTGCCGCCGGAGGGCGTCGTGCTGGGACAGAAGCTGGCCGACCTGCTGGCGATCCGCAGCGGCGAACGCCTCTCGGTCGAGTTCATGGACGGACGCCGCCGCACCGTCGAGGTGCCGGTGGTGCGCACGCTGGACGAGTCGATCGGCATGTTCGCCTACATGGAGCTGCCGGCCCTGGCGCGGGCGGCGGGGGAGGGCATGACCATGGATGGCGCCCGCATCACGGCCGACCAGGAGCGCCTGCCCACGCTCTACCGGCAGCTCAAGAACGTCCCCCTGCTGTCGTCGATCACCCTGCGCGAAGCGACCCTGCAGAGCTTTCTCGCCACCATCGCCGAGAACCTGCGCGTGAACACGATCATCCTGCTCGGCTTCGCCTGCGTGATCGCCTACGGCATCGTCTACAACGCGGCGCGCATCGCGCTGTCCGAGCATGCGGTGGAGCTGGCCAGCCTGCGCATCCTCGGCTTCACCCAGGCCGAGGTCGGGCGCATCCTGTTCGGCGAACAGCTCGCGCTGACGCTGGTGTCGCTGCCCTTCGGCTGCCTGCTCGGCTATGCCTTGTGCGCCCTGTTCGCGGCCTTGCTGAACCAGGAGATGTTTCGGATTCCACTGGTCATCTCCAGCCGCACCTACGCGTCCGCCCTGGGCGTGGTGCTGGCCGCGACCGCCGTATCCGGCTGGTTCGTCTGGCAGCGGGTGCGGCGCCTCGACCTGATCGCTGTCCTGAAAACCCGGGAATGAGACCATGACCGAACATCGACGCCCCCTGCGCCATTACCTGCCGTATGCCGGCGGCGCGCTGCTCCTGGCCCTATTGCTGTGGGTCCTGTTCGCCCCGCGGCCGGTGGCGGTGGAGACGGCCGGCGTCACGGAAGGCGCCCTCGACGTCACCGTGGACAACCTGGGCATCGTCCGGGCCCACGACGTCTATACCGTCACCGCGCCGGTGGCCGGCAGCCTGGAGCGGGTCACGTTGCGCGACGGCGACCCGGTGCGGCGCGGCGCGGCGGTGGCCGTGGTGCGTCCGGTGCCGCTGGACGAGCGCCAGCGCCAGGAGACCGCGGCGCGCCTGGCGGCCGCGCGCGCCCTGTCCCGGCAGGCGGCCGAGGATGCGCGGCGCGCCGACGCCGAACTGGCCCTGGCCCGCAGTGACCAGGAGCGCATCGCCAGCCTGCGCCGCGCACAATACGTCTCCGCCCAGACGCTGGAACGGGCCGGGACGGCGCTGCAGTCGGCCCAGGCCGGGCTGGATGCCGCGCGCTTCCGGATGCGCGCGGCCGAGGCCGACGTGCAGGCCGCCCAGGCCGCGCTGGCCGCGGCGGCGGGCGCGCGGCCGCTCACGCTGACGGCGCCGGCCGACGGCGTGGTGCTGCGGGTCCTGGAGCGCAGCACCCGCACCGTGGCCGCGGGTACGCCGCTCATGACCGTGGCCGACCCGGCCCGCTTCGAGATCGTGGTGGACGTGCTCTCGGCCGACGCCGTGCGCATCCGCCCCGGCGCGCTCATGCTGCTGGAGAACTGGGGCGGGCCGCAGGCCTTGCGCGCGCGCGTGCGGCGGGTCGAGCCGGCCGGCTTCACCAAGGTGTCCGCGCTGGGCGTCGAGGAGCAGCGCGTCAACGTCGTCGCCGATCCGGTCGACCAGCTCGGCGTGCTGAGCGACGGCTACCGGGTGGAGGCCCGCATCGTGGTCTGGTCCACGCCGCGCACGCTCAAGCTGCCGGGCAGCAGCCTGTTCCGGGTGGGCGCGGCCTGGCAC
>DASRUW010000685.1:0-9895 GCA_035655255.1 Telluria sp.
ACACCGACAGCCTGGGCGCCGACAAACTGAACGGGGCCGCCGGCGACGACACCCTGGTGAGCAGCCTGGGCGGCACCGATCAGCTCAACGGCGGCCCGGGCAACGACGTGCTGACCATGCGCGCGCCGTCGGCAGGCACGCTCGATGGCGGCGCCGGCAACGACACGCTGACCGCGGTCCTGATGCCGAACGTGCTGGAAGTGGGCGGCGACGGCAACGACCAGCTGCTGGTCAACGGGGGCGGCGGCATCCTCTCCGGCGGCGCGGGCAACGACACCCTGACGGCGCAGGACAGCGACACCGTGCTGCTCGATGGCGGCGACGGCAACGATACCTTCATCAACCAGGGCAGCCGGCACACCAGCGCCACCGGCGGTCCCGGGCGCGACAATTTCAAGCTCGGGACCTACTACGAGATCAACGATTTCGCCACCGGTGCGAACGGCGACATCGTCGTCCTGCCCACGGACGTGCTGGCCAACGGCGACCCGTTCGGCCCGAACGGCAAGCTGATCCTGGTACAGGACGGGGCGGACGCCCTCATCCAGCTCAACGACGACCTGCTGGCCCCGTCCACGCTGGCGCGCCTGCACAACGTCGATCCGGCCCGGCTCACACTGGATAACAACAACCTGCACGTGGACTGGCACTTCCACAGCTCGCTGCCGAGCAACGGCGCCGACCGGCTGCTGGGCACCCAGGACGGCGAGACCATCGACGCCGGCACCGGCAACGACACCCTGATCGGCGGCGGCGGCGACGATCTGCTGGTGGGCGGCGCCGGGACCGACACCGCCCGCTACCTCGGCAACAGCGCCAACTTCACCGTGACGCGCGACGACGGCGGCCTGCATCTGCTCGACCGCACCGGCGTCGAGGGCACGGACACCCTGGTCGGCATCGAACGGCTGCAGTTCGCGGACAAGGCGGTGGCGCTCGACGTCGACGGCGCCGCCGGCCAGGCCTACCGGCTGTACCGGGCCGCCTTCGACCGCGCGCCGGACGCGGCGGGCCTCGGTTTCTGGATCGCCGCCATCGACCAGGGCCGCAGCCTGAAATCCATCGCCGGCGGCTTCATCGGCTCCAGCGAGTTTTCCAACCTGTATTCGGGCGACAGCACCAATGCCCGGGTCGTGGACCATCTGTACCAGAACGTGCTGCACCGTACGCCCGACGCGGCCGGGCGGACCTTCTGGATCGGCGTGCTCGATGCCCATACGGCGACCCTGCCCGAAGTCCTGGTCGCCCTGAGCGAAAGCGGGGAGAACACCCAGGCCGTAGCCGAGCTGATCGGGCTGGGGGTCGATTACACGCCGTACAACGGCTAGCCGCGCCCGGTACGCGGCGGCGCTCTCGTTTATAATGCCCCTTTGAGGCAAGAGGCCTTTTTTACCGTCCGTCGAGAGCAAGTCAATGTCTACCATCTCCATCAAGTCCCCTGCCGATATCGAAGGCATGCGCGAGGCCGGGCGCCTTGGCGCGGAAGTCCTCGATTACATCACGCCCTTCGTCAAGGCCGGCGTCACGACCGGGGAGCTCGACCGCCTGTGCCACGAATACATGGTGAACGTGCAGGGCACGGTCCCCGCGCCGCTGAATTACTGCCCGCCGGGCTACACGCCCTACCCCAAATCGGTCTGCACCTCGGTCAACGACGTGATCTGCCACGGCATCCCGGGCGACAAGGTGCTCAAGAACGGTGACGTGCTCAATATCGACGTCACCGTCATCACCAAGGACGGCTACCACGGCGACAATTCGCGCATGTTCTTCATCGGCGAGCCGTCGCTGCTGGCGCGCCGCCTGTCGGAAGTCACCTACGAGTGCATGTGGCTGGGCATCGTCAAGGTCAAGCCGGGCGCGCGCCTGGGCGACATCGGCCACGTGATCCAGCAGCACGCCGAAAAGCACGGCTACAGCGTGGTGCGCGAGTTCTGCGGCCATGGCATCGGCCGCGTGTTCCACGAGGAGCCCCAGGTGCTGCATTACGGCCGTCCCGGCACCGGCGAGGTGCTCCAGGCGGGCATGATCTTCACCATCGAGCCGATGATCAACGCCGGCCGCCGCGAAATCCGCGAAATGGGCGACGGCTGGACCATCAAGACCAAGGACCGCAGCCTCTCGGCCCAGTGGGAGCACACCATCCTCGTCACCGAGAGCGGCTTCGAGGTCCTGACCCAATCCACGGGCACGCCGCCGCCGCCGGCCATCGTCGGCCAGGCCGCCGTCGCCGCGTGACCATGAGCGTCGCGCGCCAGCAGGCCCCGCGCGGCCTGCTCAAGCAGCGGCTCAAAGCCGAACGCGCCGCCCACATCGCCGCCTTCCGCGAGGACGGCAAGCCGGAAAAGCTGCTGCGCGGCCTGCGCCAGGCGGTCGACGGCGTCCTCACCGAAGCCTTCCGCGGCGCCGCCCTGCCGCCCGAGACCGCCCTGGTGGCGGTCGGCGGCTACGGGCGCGGCGAGCTGTTTCCCTTTTCCGACGTCGACATCCTGGTCCTGCTGGGCCACAAGCCAGACGTGGTCACCCAGGGCAAGCTGGAGGAACTGGTCCAGCTGCTGTGGGACCTGGGCCTGGAGATCGGCCACAGCATCCGCACCGTGGACGAATGCCTGTCCGAAGCGAAGGCCGACATCACGGTCCAGACCAGCCTGCTCGAAGCGCGCCTGATCGACGGCGACGCCGCCCTGTTCGACCAGCTCCAGGAGCGCTACCAGGCGGCGCTGGACCCGCAGGCCTTCTTCCACGCCAAGACGGCCGAAATGCGCCTGCGCCACACCAAGTACGAGGACACGGCCTTCGCGCTGGAGCCGAACTGCAAGGAAAGCCCGGGCGGCTTGCGCGACCTGCAGGTGATCCTGTGGGTGGCCAAGGCGGCGGGCCTGGGCAACTCCTGGGCCCAGCTCGCGCAGCGCGGCCTGATCACGCAGGAGGAGGCGCGCCAGCTGATGGAGAAGGAACGCGCCTTCAAGGACATCCGCATCCGCCTGCACCTGCACACCAACCGGCGCGAAGACCGCCTGGTGTTCGACGTGCAGACCGCCATCGCCGAGACCTTCGGCCTGCAGGCCACCGGCAGCGGCCCGGACGTGCGGCGCGCCAGCGAATACCTGATGCAGCGCTACTACTGGGCGGCCAAGGCGGTCACCCAGCTCAATACCATCCTGCTGCAGAACATCGAAGCCCAGCTGTTCCCGCAGCCGACCGTCGCCGCGCCGATCAACGCCCGCTTCAACGAGGTGAACGGCTTCATCGACATCGCGGCCGACGACACCTTCGAGTCCTTCCCGTCGGCCGTGCTGGAGATCTTCGTCCTGATGACGGAGCGGCCCGAGATCAAGGGCATGACGGCGCGTACCATGCGCGCCCTGTGGCATGCGCGCTTCCTGATCGACGCCGACTTCCGCGAGGATTCGATCAACAAGGCCCTGTTCCTGCGCATCCTGCAGGCGCCGGTGGGGCTGGTGCACGCGCTGCGGCGCATGAACGACATGGGCATCCTGGGCCGCTACCTGCCGGCCTTCCGCCGCATCGTCGGCCAGATGCAGCACGACCTGTTCCACGTCTACACGGTGGACCAGCACATCATGATGGTGGTGCGCAACATGCGCCGCTTCACCATGACCGAGCACGCGCACGAGTACCCGTTCTGCTCCCAGCTGATCGCCAACTTCCCTAACCGCTGGCTGCTGTTCGTGGCGGCCCTGTTCCACGACATCGGCAAGGGCCGCGGCGGCGACCATTCCACACTCGGCGCGGTGGATGCGGAGCAGTTCTGCCGCGACCATCACCTGTCCGACCAGGACGCGGAGCTGGTGTCCTTCCTGGTGGCGCAGCACCTGTCCATGTCCACCGTGGCCCAGAAGCAGGACCTGTCGGACCCGGACGTGATCGACGCGTTCGCGAAAATGGTCAAGGACGAGCGCCACCTCACGGCGCTGTACCTGCTGACCGTGGCCGACATCCGCGGCACCTCGCCCAAGGTGTGGAACGCGTGGAAGGCCAAGCTGCTCGAGGACCTCTACAAGATCACCCTGCGCGTGCTGGGCGGCGAACCGCATTCGGCCGACCGCGAACTGAAGAACACCCAGGACGCGGCCCAGGCCGAGCTGCGCCTGCACGGCCTGGCCCCGAACGCCCACGTCGCGCTGTGGAACCAGCTGGACGTGGCCTGGTTCCTGCGCCTGGACGCCGGCGACATCGCCTGGCAGACGCGCGCCCTGTACGACAAGGTCAACAGCGAACGCCCGGTGGTCAAGGCGCGCCTGGCGCCGATCGGCGAGGGCCTGCAGGTGATGGTCTACTGCCAGGACCAGCCGGACCTGTTCGCGCGCATCTGCAGCTACTTCGACCGCAAGAACTTCTCCATCCTGGACGCGAAGATCCACACCACCAAGCACGGCTACGCGCTGGACACCTTCCTCGTCACGGAGCAGAACTTCGCCAAGAACTACCGCGACATCATCAACCTGATCGAGCACGAGCTGTGCGAGCTGCTGGTCGAACAAGGCCCGCTGCCGCCGCCGACCAAGGGCCGCCTGTCGCGCCTGTCGCGCACCTTCCCGATCACGCCGACCGTGGACCTGCGCCCGGACGAACGCGGGCAGCACTACATCCTGTCGATCGCGGCCAACGACCGCACGGGCCTGCTGTACGCCATCGCCAACGTGCTCACGCGCTACCGCATCAACCTGCACACCGCCAAGGTGATGACCCTGGGCGAGCGGGTGGAGGACGTGTTCCTGGTCGACGGCGCGGTCCTGAACAACCAGCGCAACCAGATCCAGCTCGAAACCGACCTGCTCGACGCCCTCAAGATTTAAGATCCATCGCATGACCGAACCGCTCCGCCTTTCCAAACGCATGTCCGAACTTGGCCTGTGCTCGCGCCGCGAGGCCGACGAATGGATCGCCCGCGGCTGGGTGCGGGTGGACGGCAAGGTCGTCTCCGAACTCGGCTCCAAGGTCCTGCCGGCGCAGAAGATCACGGTGGAAAAGCAGGCCGCGGCGCAGCAGGCGCGCCGGGTCACGGTGCTGCTGCATAAGCCGGTCGGCTTCGTGAGCGGCCAGGCCGAGGACGGCTACAAGCCGGCCGTCACCCTGATCCGCCCCGAGACGCGCTGGAAGGAGGACGGCGCGGCCGAGACCTTCCATCCGTCCCAGCTGCGCAGCCTGGTGCCGGCCGGGCGCCTGGACATCGATTCCGTCGGCCTGCTGGTGCTGACCCAGGACGGACGCATCGCCAAGCAGCTGATCGGCGAGAACACGAGCATCGAGAAGGAATACCTGGTGCGGGTGCAGTACACCAAGCCGGGCACCCTGCCCGAGGCGGACCTGCGCAAGCTCAATCACGGCCTGTGGATGGACGGGAAACCGCTGCTGCCGGCCAAGGTGCGCTGGCAGAACGAGGACCAGCTCAGCTTCACGCTCAAGGAAGGGCGCAAGCGGCAGATCCGCCGCATGTGCGAGATGGTGGGCCTGCGCGTGCTGGGTCTCAAGCGCGTGCGCATCGGCCGGGTCAAGCTGGGCGAACTGCCGCCCGGCCAATGGCGCTACCTGCGGCCGGACGAGGCCTTCTGATGCGCCGCGCCGCCCTCGCCGCCGTGCTGGCCGCGGTCTCCTTCGGCACGCGCGCCATGTCCTGCCCCGAGGTCGTGCATGTCAGCCTGCCCAACTTTCCGGTCCCGCCCTTCGTCCTCGGATCCGACCGCGTGGAAGCGAAGCCCGGCCTCCTGATCGAATGGCTGCGCGGAGCCTACGGCCGCACCGGCTGCCCCGGCAGGTTCGAGATCGTGCGCCGCCCGCCGAACCGGCAGCTGGCGGAACTGGAACTGGGCCGGATCGACATCCTGCCCGGCTTCGCCTTTGCGCCCGACCTGCTGCGCACGATGGTGTTCCCGATGCGCGGCGGCGATCCAAATCCGGACCAGGCGCTGATGGCCGATACCGTGTCGCTGTACGCGCGCGCCGGCGACGTGGCCGTGAAGTGGGACGGCAAGGTCCTGGGCGCCCCCAACCCGCGCGTGGGCACGTCCACCGGCGGCGCGCTGGCCGTGCAGGCGGCGCGTCTGCACCACTGGGAACTGGAATCGGCCGCCACCCCGTTGGCGGACCTGCGCAAGCTGGCCGCCAGGCGGGTGGACGTCATCCTGGAACCGGATGTGGTCATGACCCCGCTCATGTCCCTGCCGGAAGCGGCCGGCGTGCGCAAGCTCACGCCGCCGGTCCATCTGTCGCGCCGCTACGCGCCGGTGCGCAGGGCCTTCGCCGAGAAGTACCCCGAATTCACCCAGGCTTTCTGGCTGGAGCTGTGCCGCCAGTCGCGCGTGCAGGCCAATTCGATGCCCGCGTGCCGCTAGCCGGTTAACCGCAATCCCGGCTAATTTCGCGGGGAACCTCCTTCCTATAATTTCCGCTCGGCCCGCTACGGGCTGCGTCGTGAATAACAACAGGAGACTTCCATGCAAACCCGTATCTGGCACACCTGCCAGCTGCTGTTTGCCGCCCTGGCGCTACTGCTGCTCGCGCAGCAGGTACGCGCGGCGGACTTCAGCAGCGGCGTCGACAGCAGCGGCAGTACCGTCAAGCTGTGGTTCAAATCGAACGTCAACACCTCGTGGGTCAACGCCCACTACAACATCGACGGCGGCGGCCAGCAGAACGTCGCCATGAGCTACAACGCCTCCGCCGCGCGCTTCGAAACGCCGTTGGCGGCAACCAGCGGGCAGACCGTCAACTACGCCTTCACCTACGATAACGGCGGACCGGCCTACGACTCGGCCTGGTCCAGCGCAGTGGTGGGCGGCGGCCAGTCCGGCAAGGCGGCCACGCCGACGTTCTCGCCGTCAGGCGGCAGCTACAGCCAGGCGCAGAGCGTGACCGTTTCCACCAGCACGCCGGGGGCCGCCCTCACCTGCGTCATCAACGGCGGCGCGCCGGCGCCCTGTCCGAGCCCGATCAACGTCGCGGCCAACACCACCATCAGCGCCTACGCCAGCGCGAGCGGGATGGCGGACTCCGACACCGCCAGCGCCAGTTACACCATCGGCACCGTCAGCGGTCCGTATTCGCAGGGCGTGGACGACAACGGCACCAGCCTGGCCTTGTGGCTGGCGCCGAACGTGAGCATCGCCTGGGTCGACGTGCACTACAACCTGAACAACACCGGCCAGCAGAACGTGCGCATGAGCTTTACGAACGGACGTTATGCCGCGAATATTCCGGTGGCCGCCGGCGCGTCCGCGTCGCTCACCTACTCCTTCACCTATGCGTTGTCGACCGGCGCCCAGGACAGCCCGGTCTATACCTGGTCGCGTTCCTCCGGCACCGTGGCGGCGCCCGCGATCACGCCGGCCGGCGGCGCCGTTTCCGCCCCGCCGACGGTGTCGCTGGCGACGGCGACCAGCGGCGCGACGATCTACTACACCGTCGACGGCAGCACGCCATCCGCCGCCTCCACCCCGTACAGCGGGCCGTTCACCGCCGGCGCTCCGGGCACCAGCCTGACGGTGAACGCGATCGCCGTAAAGTCGGGCATGGCCGATTCGAGCGTGAGCAGCGCCACATACAGCATTGCCGGCGCCCAGGCAGGCGCGCCGTCCTTCGCCCCGGCCGGGGGCACCTACCAGAGCGCGCAGCAGGTGTCGCTGACCGGCTCCACGGCAGGCGCGGACATCTTCTACAGCGTGAACGGCGGCGCCGCCATCCACTATGCCGGACCGTTCCAGGTCGCCGGCAACGCCACCATCAGCGCCTATGCCACCAAGAGCGGCATGACCGACTCGGCCACCGTGAGCGCCACCTACACGATCGGCTCCTGCACCGAGTGCTTCGGCTATGGCGTGGCCGAGAACGGCGCCACCGCCCTGCTCTGGTTCGCGCCTTCCTGGACCCCGACCACGGCCATCGTCCACTACTACATCACGTCCTCGACCGGCTCCAAGTCCGCCCAGCACGACGACGCGATGGCATTCAACGCCAGCCTGGCGCGCTGGGAGTCTCCCGCCGCCTTCCTGGTCGCGGCGGGCGATACGATCTCGTACTTCTACACTTACTCCGCGCCGACCGGCGGCAACAGGGACTCGCCGTGGTACACCTACAAGATCTGCGCCGAGGATGCGAGCAGCGCCGACTGCCCGGCCCAAGTCGCCAAGCCCTTGATCTCCCCGGCCGGCGGCACGTATGCCAGCGCGCAGCAGATCACGCTGGCGCTCGATCCGGCCACCCCGGCCGATTCCGCCATCTACTACACCCTGGACGGCAGCGCCCCGACCACCCTGTCAAAACGCTACGCCGGTGAAGGCATCGGCATCACGACCGCCGCCACCGTCAACGCGATCGCCGTGCAGACCAACAAGCTGCAGTCGCGCATCGCCAGCGCCACCTACGACATCCAGCAGCCCTGCGACCAGACCCCGCAAGGCTGCACCGTGGCCGCGCCCAGCTTCTCCCACGCCACCGGCACCTACGCCACCCGCATCGGGGTCAACATGCTGACGTCCACAGTCGGCGCGACGATCCATTACACCACCGACGGCTCGACGCCGACCGCGGCCTCGCCCCAGTTCTACGGCGCGATCTGGGTCGACACCCAGCACTCGCCGCTGACCATCAAGGCCCTGGCCACCAAGGACGGCATCGATTCGCCGATCGTCACGCGCAGCTACACGGTCACGTCGGACAGCAGCTCGGCCTGGAACGGCATGACGACCTTCAATATCGTCAACGCCAGCGGCGGCAAATACAGCGACAGCCAGGTCTACTGGCTGATCCTCGGCAAGGACTGGGACACCCACCAGTATGTGCACGTGAACGCCAGCGGCCAGCTCGTGCCCATGAGCCTGGGCGACAACACGGTGCCGGTGCCGAACCGCACCACCGGCTACGCGAACTACGCCGTGACCCTGGCGCAGGCCTCGAGCATCACCATTCCGGCCCTGGAGTCGGCCCGCATCTACCTCAGCGTCGGCAAGCCGGTGCTCATCCAGGTGAACACCAACGACAAGGGCGAACTGGCCTACGCCGGTCCGGACCTGAACAACTCCACCGATCCGAACCTGGGCGTCACTTTCGACTTCGGCGAGTTCAACATCAATCGCGCCGGCACGGCCAACCCCGGCATCTACGTCAATACCAGCCGGGTCGACATCTTCGGCCTGCCGCTCAAGCTGCACGTGCAGGGCCTGGACGGCTACGACGCGACGGTCGGCGAGCCGCTGACCGAGACGCGCGACGAACTGTTCGCCCGCTTCGCGCTGGAAGTGCCGCCGGAGTTCCGCGGCCTGTCGCAGGCGCCGTATGCGCCCTACCGCATCATGTCGCCGGCCCATGCGAGCTTCGACGACGGCATCAACGTCGCCACCGGCGCGCAGGAACGCCCGCGCGGCGCCAACGCCGCCTACCTGGACGACTACATCACCAGCATCTGGAACCAGTACAAGAGCCAGGACCTGGTGCTCGACCTGCACAACGGCTGGCCGGTCATGACGGGCCGGGTCGGCGCCGACGACGTGCTGACCTTCACCGACAGCCAGGGCAGCTACCGCATCCGCGGCAAGCCCTCCACCACCCAGGTCATGCTCGGCAACGGCCTGCTGGACGACGCCACCGGCACCGCCGACAAGCTGGCGCACGACAAGCAGCTGCAGCTGCAGGCCCAGGTCTGCGCGGCCCTGAACCGCCACGTGGCCGAACAGCCCTTCGTGCACTGGTGGGATGCGGCGTACTTCTACCCGGCGGGCCAGCCGGCCAACTACTTCACCAAGTTCTGGCACCGGCATAGCCTGAACGGACTGGCCTACGGCTTCTCCTACGACGACGTGGGCGGCCACAGCCCCTCGATCTACACGCCGGCGCCGACCAGCGTGACCTTCACGATCGGGCAGTAGAAGGAGCGCCC
>DASRUW010000686.1:0-14642 GCA_035655255.1 Telluria sp.
TTCGCCGACCTGTTCGCCCACCTCGGACGCGGCCAGCGCGGGGGCGGGCGCGGCGGCTTCCAGATGCGCGGCGAGGACATCCACGCCGCCATGAGCATCAGCCTGCGCGACGCCTACCAGGGCACGACCCGCACCATCAGCCTGCGCGTCCCCGCGCGCGACGAGAACGGGCGCGTGGCGCTGCAGGAGCGCACCCTCAACGTGACCGTGCCCAAGGGCGTGACGCCGGGCCAGCAGCTGCGCCTGGCGGGCCAGGGCCAGCCGGGCAGCGCCGGGCCGGGGGACCTGTACATCGAAATCCAGTTCACTCCCGACCCGCGCTTCCGGATCGAGGGTCATCACGTCTATGAGACCGTGCCGGTGACGCCATGGGAGGCCGCGCTGGGCGGCGAGATCGAGGTGGCCACGCCGTCCGGCGCGGTGAGCGTGAACGTGCCGGCCGGCTCCCAGTCCGGCCGCAAGCTGCGCTTGAAGGGCCGCGGCATTCCGGGCCAGCCGCCGGGCGACCTGTACCTGCTGCTCGAAGTCGTGCTGCCGCCCGCCACCGGCGACAAGGCGCGCGAGCTGTACCAGGCAATGGCGCGCGAAATGCCCTTCAACCCGCGCCAGGGAGAACGCGCATGAATCCGACCGACATCCTGACCGGCGTCCTGCTCGACGACGAAGCGTTGACGCTGGAAGACTTCGCCCGCGCCTGTGCGGTGGAACCCGAGTGGGTGGTGCGCCATGTGCAGGCCGGCGCGCTCGGCGCCGTGCACGAGGTGCAGGTGACGAGCTGGCGCTTTCGCAGCGCGGACCTGCGGCGCGCGCGCGCCCTGCTGGCCATCGAGCGCGACTTCGACGCCAACGAGGACCTGGCCGCGCTGGTGGCCGACCTCATGGACGAGGTGCGCCGCCTGCGCAACCGCCTGCACGTGCTCGGCCTGCCGCCGGACTGAATCCCTCCGGAAAGGTACGCCGCGCCCGGCCCCCGCTCCCTACAATCCCGAAGAACATGGGACACAGGAGGGAACGATGCAGACCAGCCAAGGACAGGAATTGCGCGGCAAGCGCGTGGCGATGCTGATGACGGATGGGGTGGAGCAGGTGGAGTACGAGCAGCCGCGCCATTTCCTCGAAGAGCATGGCGCCAAGGTGACGCTCGTTGCGCCCAAGCGGAGCGGGGAGGAGGTGCAGGGCTTTCATCACCTGCAGCCGGCCGACCGCTTCAAGGTCGAGTGCGACGTGCGCGACGCCCGCCCCGGCGACTTCGACGCGCTGGTGCTGCCGGGCGGCGTGGCCAATCCGGACCAGCTGCGCCTGTCGGCCGACGCCATCACGTTCATCCGCGAGTTCGCGCGCGAGGACAAGCCGATCGCCGCCATCTGCCATGGACCGTGGACCCTGATCGACGCCGACCTGGTCAAGGCCAGGCACGTCACCAGCTGGCCGACGCTGCGCCGGGACCTCACCAACGCGGGCGCCGAATGGACGGACGACGAAGTGGTGGTGGACGGCAAGCTCGTCACGAGCCGCAAGCCGGACGATATCCCGGCCTTCAACCAGGCCTTGCTGAAAGAAATGTCGATCAGCCCGCAGGCGGCCGATACCGGGCCGTCGTCCTAGCTGCCGTTTACGTCGCGGGCGGCTCTGCGTCCAGGTCGAGCGCCGTCCCGTGTTCGCACTGCGCCGACAGCAGGCGCGGCGTGTCCAGGTCGAACGCCATCATCTCGATGTGCAGCCTGGCGTCCGCCGCCAGCGCCGCGTCCGCGATCACGACGCGATAGCGGCCATCGTGCTCGTTGTGAGCCTCGAGCCTGTGGGCGGGGAGAATCTCCAGCACGTCCGGTTCGGCGCTGAAAGTCAGTTCCAGCCGCCCGATCTGCTGGCCGCTGCAATTTTCCAGTTCGATCGAGGCCACATGGATGCTGTGCACCTGCACGGCCAGCCGGCCCACCACTTTGCTGAGCCGCTGGGCGCGCGGATGAAACGCGTAACGATGGGTGGTCGAAAACGCCAGCGGCGCCTTGCTGGTCTTGCGCATGAAAGAGAACATCGCGGTCCGTTCGCTGATGGTGAAGCGCCATCATCGCACGGATCGATTCGGGGGCTGCGGATTGGTGTTCAGGCCGGCGCGGGAGGTGGGTGGCGGCCCGCGCGCTTGACCGCGTACATGGCATGGTCGGCGTGGCGCAGCAGCTGGCGCGCGGTGGTGCCGTGTTCGGGGTAGCCGGCGATGCCGATGCTGGCGCGAACGGGCAGCGGCTCGCCCTCGATGTCGAACGGCTCGGCCAGCGCGGCGCGGATCTTGTCGGCCACCTGCTGCGCCACCGCGTCGTCTTGCGAGTGTTCCAGCAGGACCACGAATTCATCGCCGGACAGGCGCGCCACCGTGTCGGCCGCGCGCACGCAGCGCTGCAGGCGGCGCGCCGTCTCCTTGAGCACGGCGTCGCCCACGGCATGGCCACGGCTGTCGTTGATAAGCTTGAAGCGGTCCAGGTCCAGGAAAAGCAGGGACAGATGGCCGTTCACGCGCCGTGCGCGGGCCAGGGCGGTGTCGATCCGGTCGTGGAACAGGCTGCGGTTGGGCAGTCCCGTCAGGTCGTCGTGCTGGGCCATGTAGAGCAGGCGGGCGTGCAGCATCTTGCGCTCGATGGCAGATGCGACCTGGGCGGAAACGAACTGCAGCAGGTCCAGGTCGTCCGTATCGGGCAGCCGGGCGCCGGGCGCGCAGGTGAGGCACATGGCGCCGTGGACGCCATGCTGGGCGAACAGCGGCAGGCCAATCCATTCGCCGGCCGGCAGGTGCTCGCGCACCACCTGGCCGGTTTCCAGCACGTGGGCCGCGCGCGCCAGCAGTTCGCCGTCGCCGCTGCCGGACTGGAATTGCACGTGCAGGCGCTGGTGGGTGTCGGCCAGCACGATCGCGAAATGGGCGGCGGGCAGCAGCCCCGTCACGATGGCGTGGATGCGCACGCACAGCGTGCCGACCGTGTCCGCCAGATGGGCCGCCTCCGAGATCGCCAGCAGGACCTCGTTGCGGCGCTGGATGCGTTTGCGCAGCGTGACGTCGCGCGCCACGGCCACGCGCACCCGGTCTTTTTCCGACCAGCGGGCCGACCACATGATGTCGGCCACGCTGCCGTCCTTGCGGATGTAACGGTTTTCGAAATTGAAGCGCGGCTGGCCGGACATGATGTCGTTGGCAGCCGCCAGGGTGCGCTCCCGGTCATCGGGGTGCACCAGGTCGATCATCGGGGTGCCGACCAATTCGTCCGGCTTGTAGCCGAATACGCGCTCGGCGGCGGGACTGAGGGAGAGAAAGCGCCCGTGCTCGTCCACCACGCACACCGCGTCCGGGATGAGTTCATGGATGTCCGCCAACAGAGCCCGCGTGTTCCTTTCCGTCATCCAGCCAGCATACCAGAAACTTTATAGTTTTTAGCACGGCCGAGGCGCTCAACATCACGAGCGCGAGCGACAGGAGGAAGTCGAAAGGGGTACCGGTCGGATGCACGAACAGGTAGGTATGCAACACGAACACCGGCAGGACCAGCGCCTCGTAGCGGGCCAGCCGACGCATGCCCGGAAGCGGCGGCCCATTGGCAAGACGCACGGCGCAGGCCAGGCCGGCGGTCAGGACGAGGGCGCCGTTGGCGTCGCGCCACGCCCACACCAGGTTCAAGGCGAGCAGGGCGGCCAGGGCGGCCAGCAGCACACCCGTCGCGTGCAGGCGCGGCGGAAAGCGCGCGCTCGTGACGCCGAGGACGAAGGCGGCCGCTGTCAGCCACAGCGCGTGCCCCATGTTTACCCAACGATCGAGCCCGATGGCGGCCGCGGCGGCCAGTACCGACAGCAGCAGCGCGCCGCGCGGCCGCCGCGCCGCGCGCGCCAGCGCCGGATAGGCGGCGTAGAACAGCAGCAGCAAGGTAAGGAACCAGAGCCCCGCGCCCAGCCCGCTCCGGTTGGGAACGCCGAACCAGATCAGAAGGCCGGTCATGCCGAGCGCATGCACCAGCGAATGCCAGTGCAGCAGGGTACGCCCATGCAGCAGGGCCAGCCCGCCGGCCAGGGCGAGCGCGAGCCAGAACGGCGGGACCAGGCGGCGCAGCTTGGCGCGCCAGAACCCGGCCCGCGTGTGCGGTTCCGGATAGCGCCGCGCCGTGAACCATGCCGACGAGTAGGCGAAAACGATGAGGGCGAGCGTCGCCGGAATCCACAGCAGTCCGCCGAACCAGTGCCCGGCGGCGACGGTGAGGATGGCGGCGACCTTGGCGCCTGCGAAATTGAGGCTGGCTGGTTCGGTGTGGTGCATGAGGCGATGCTAGGCTGGCCGGGGGGAACCGGCCACCCGCCGCGTCAAGCCTTCACACCGGGCTCAGCCAGATGGCGGCGCCCGCCAGCGTGTGGGTGGCGAAGGCCGTGGCCGCGACGGCGGCCAGGCAGAGCGCGGCGTGCACGGCCAGGGCGTAGCGCTTACTTGACATGGCCGCCCGTCCGCTTGTGATGGCGCCAGCGGTAGACCAGCACGCCGGCCGCGGCCGCGCCCAGGAACAGCATGGCTGGATCGTCGGTGCCGCCGAGCACGACCCGGCGCGCGGGATCGGCGGCCAGGCCGGCCAGGCCGACTTCCCAGCCACCGGGCGCCGCGGGCGTGTGCAAGGTGAGGGCGCCGCGCACGGCACCGGTGCGGGTCGGGGTGAAGGCGGCGCGCAGTTCGCAGGCCTTGCCGGGCGCCAGCGTGAACGGCGGCGTCGGGCAGCCGCCGGCGACCAGCTTGAACGGCCCCTGGACCCGGGCGGCGTGCAGCTGGACCGGATGCGTGCTCGTGTTGGTCAGCCCGAATGCCTTGGGCGGCGTGCTGCGTCCCAGTGTGCGGGCCGGGAACACGTAGGCCGCCGGCTGCACTTGCAGGGGCGGCGTGGCGCGGGCGGCCGCCAGCCCGGCCCCGTTCAGGTCCACGTCCAGGCGCGCGCCGGTGTCGAGATCGAGGCTGAGCCGCGCGGGGCGCGTGCCGGGCGCGCTCGGTTTGAAGGCCACGGTGAGGTAGCAGGTCGCGCCGGGGCTGAGGCTCACGTCGCGCGCGCAGCTGCCGAAGCTGCTGTAGTCGCGCTGGGCCGCGCCGCCGATGTCGACCGCGCCGATGCGGAAGGCGGTGCCGCCGCGGTTGGCCAGGACGACGGTCTGTTCCTCGGGCACGCTGCCGATGGCCGCGCGCGCGAATTTGAGCCTGGCCGGGCCACCGAGCACGGGGCGGCCGACCGCTTCGCTGGTGCCGGCGCCGCTCAGTGCGATACGCACCGACTGCGCGGCCGAGCCGACGGTGAGGGTCGCCTGCGATGTGCCTGCCGTCTTGGCGCTGTACGAGACGGTGACGCTGCAGCTCGCGCCAGCGCGCAGGACGCCGATGCAGGTGCTGTCGTTGCTTAGGACGAATCCGGCCGGGATGCTCAGGGTGGGTGTGTCCAGGGCCAGGCCGGTCTTGCCCGTGTTGGTAATGACGACCGTGCGCCGCGCCGCGGGTGCGCCGATCTGCTGAAGGCCGAAGGCCAGGCTGCCGGTGTCGGCTCGCAGGTGGGGTGCGGCAGCGTCCGCCGCCGCCGGCGCCAGGACCGCGCACGCGAGCGCCATCCGGGCCAAGCTGGCCGGAAGCAACGAACGGTGACGTGGGAGGCGCTTCATGGCGAAATCGGATGTGGTCGAATTGTTATCTTAGCCAGAACGGCATTCGTCGTCTGTCTGGCTTTTGTCGGAAATTTGTAGAGCTTCGGCCGATTGCATTTACGTCAACTCGCGTTTACAGTTGCTTGAAGTGAATTAACCTTTATTAATCTGACCATGGATAACATCGAAGCGCGCATACGTGCATGCGAACTGGAGAACGAGCGCCTGCGCAAACGCATGGGCCGGACCAATGCCCTGTGGCTGGTCGGCCTGCTGCTGGCCGCCGGCGGCGGCGCGCTGGCCGGCACCGGCATGAAGCCGACCGTGTTCGATTCGATCAGGGCGCGCGAAGTCGTCGTCGTCGACGGCAAGGGCATCGTGCGCGCGCGCCTGGCCGGCGACATGCCGGATGCCGTGATGGCCGGCGGCCATGTGTCCAAGCGCGGTTCGAAGGCCGCGGGCGTCATGCTCTACGACGAGGAAGGCATCGAACGCGGTGGCTACGTCACCATGGACGAGGGCAGCAACGTCCTGCTCACGCTCGATTCGAAGTACCGCCAGGCCACCATGTTCGTGGCCGGACCGGACCAGAGCCAGACCAGCGCGCTGCGCATGTGGGCGCCCGGCCGTGCCATCGAACTGCGCAACGACGAGAACGGCGCGCGCCTGAGCGTGTCGGACCAGACCGGCGTCGCCCTGCAGCAGCCGGCCGTCGGACTGACGGCGGAAAGCTGCAAGGACATGGCGGAGCTGGAGCACAAGTACCCGAGCGAGCACATTTGCCGGGCCAAGTTCACCGAGGCCGCCTGCAACGCCTGCCTAGGAGCCCACTGAGCACACTTCTAGCACGCACCCGCGCAGCCAGCGGTGCGCGGAATCGGCGTCCATGCGCGGATGCCACAGCATCGAGACCTTGATCTCGGGCGCCTGCACGGGCAAATCGAAGCTGAACATCCCCGCGCGCAGGTTGCCCGTGTGGCGCTCGGGCACGGTCGCGACCAGGTCCGACTCGCGCGCCAGCGCGATGGCGGATGCGAAGCCGCCGACCATGGCGACGATCTCCCGCTCCAGGCCCTGGGAGCGCAGGTAGTCGTCGATCGGTCCGCGTTCCTGGCCGCGCCGTGACAGCAGCACGTGCTGGGCGCCGGCGTAGCGCTCCGCCGTGATCCTGCCTTTGGCCAGCCGGTGGCCATGCCGCACCACGCCGATGAAGCGGTCGTGGAAGAGGGAGCGGCTGCGTACCTCCGGCCCGGTGGCGCCGCCGATCACACCCGTTTCCAGATCCACCGAGCCGTCGCGCAGCAGTTCGCTGTCCTTGTTCAGCTTGGGCACGAAACGCAGGCGCACCCGCGGCGCCTCCTTGCGCAGGCGTGCAATCAGCGGGGCGCCGAAATTCTCGACGAAGCCGTCGCTGGTGCGCAGCGTGAAGGTGCGTTCGAGTGCGCGCAGATCGAGCCCGCGCGCGGGGCGCAGCACGGCTTCGGCCTGTTCCACCAGCGGCCCGACCTGGTCGCGCAGTTCGAGCGCACGCGGCGTCGGCACCAGGCCGCGCCCGGCGCGCACCAGGAGCGGGTCGCCCAGCGACAGGCGCAGGCGCGCCAGGGCGCGGCTCATGGCGGAAGGGCTCAGCTTGAGCCGTTCGGCGGCGCGTGCGACGTTGCCTTCCGCGAGCAGGACGTTCAGGGTAAGCAGCTGGTTGAAGTCGGGTTTGGTCATGGGTTCGACGATAGCATGACATGGCGTCGCATGCATGATTGATGTGCAATTGATGCGTCTTCCGCCATGTCAGTCGATTCTCTAATCTTGGCACATGAACCTGGAACCGGAGACATCCATGACCGCACCCCGAACCACACGCTTGGCGCTGGCCAGCCTCGCGCTGTCGATGCTGCTTTCCTCGCTTGGCACGAGCATCGCCAACATCGCCCTGCCCACGCTGGCGCTGGCATTCGGCGCATCCTTTCAGACGGTCCAGTGGGTGGTCCTGGCGTACCTGCTGGCGATCACCAGCCTGATCGTGAGCGCGGGCCGGCTGGGCGATCTGGCCGGCCGCAAGCGCGTGCTGATGGCGGGCGTGGCGCTGTTCACGGCGGGCGCGCTCCTGTGCGGCGCCGCGCCCACGCTGCCGGTGCTGATCGCGGCGCGCGCCATCCAGGGCGTCGGGGCGGCTGCGATGATGGCGCTCACCATGGCTCTGGTGAGCGAAGCCGTGCCCAAGGACCGCACCGGCAGCGCCATGGGGATGCTCGGCACCATGTCGGCGGTGGGAACGGCGCTCGGCCCGTCGCTGGGCGGCGCGCTGATCGCTTGGCTGGGCTGGCGCGCCGTCTTCTTCGTCAACGTGCCGCTGGGGCTCGCCGCGCTGCTGCTGGCCGCGCGCTTCCTGCCCGCGGGCGCGCCCGCCGCCGCGTCAGGGCCACGCTTCGACCCGGCCGGCACCTTGCTGCTGGCGCTGAGCCTCGCCGCGTACGCGCTCGCGATGACGCTCGGCCACGGCCGCGCCGGCGCGGCGAACGTCGTCCTGCTGGCCGCCGCGGTGCTGGGCGCGATCGGCTTTGCCGTCGTCGAAAGGCGGGCGCGCGCGCCGCTGGTCCGGCTTGACCTGTTCCTGCGGCCCGGCCTGGGCGTCGGCCTCGCGGCCACCGGTCTGGTATCGACCGTGATGATGGCGACCTTGGTGGTCGGCCCGTTCTACCTCGGGCGGGCGCTCGGGCTGAGCGCGGCGCAGGTCGGCCTGGTCATCTCGGCGGGGCCGGTGGTCTCGGCCCTGAGCGGCGTGCCGGCCGGCCTGCTGGTCGACCGCATTGGGGCGGTGCGGGTGATGCGCGTCGGCCTGGTCGGGGTGGCGACGGGAGCCGCCGCGCTGGCGCTGCTGCCCGGTTACGCCGGCGTCGCCGGCTACCTGGGCGCGCTGGTGGTGACCACGTCCGGCTACGCCCTGTTCCAGGCCGCGAACAACACCGCCGTGATGGCCGACGTGGAGGCCCGGCAGCGCGGCCTGGTGTCGGGCATGCTCAACCTGGCGCGCAATCTCGGCCTGGTGACGGGCGCCTCGGCGATGGGCGCCGTGTTCGCGTACGCGGCCGGCACCCCGGATCTTGCTACCGCGGCGCCGGCGGCCGTCGCGCGCGGCATGCAGCAGACCTTCCTGCTCGCCGCCGCCCTTATCGTTGCGGCGCTGTTGATGGTGTCGGGCAACCAATGGCGCGGCCGCGCGACGGCGCGCGACACGGTTTCGTAAGCTCAGGCACGGGGCGCCAATCACGCGCCGCGTTTTTGGTGCCGCGTGTGAAATGGAGTTCCCGCCTCCGAACTGCCTGGCGTGTCCAGCCCGCCAAGCGAGGAGCACATGGTGAAACCCGTTCCGCCCGTTGCCGTTTTTGTCGTTGACCAGGCCGGCTTGGTGACCAGCTGGGATCGGGCATGCGCCAAGCTGTCGGGACTGGGGCCGCAAGGGGTAGTCGGCCTGCCGCTCGGGCAGGTGCTGTCCTTCGACGATGCGGACGATCCGCTGCCGCAGTCGCGCGCCGGGCGCGAGGAGGAGATGAGCGCCCACCTGGCGGGCGCCGACGGCGTGAGCCTGCCGGTGCGGGTCCTCATCGTGGCGAACTCGCCGCCGGGCCAGCCCTCGGCCTCCTACAGCGTCATCATGCGGCCGCGCGTAGCGGCCGGGCCGGCGCGCTACGAGCTCACCCAGGACCTGCCGGTGTCGGAGATCCTCGAGAGCCTGCCCTGCGTGTTCTACGTGATCGACGAGCGCAATCACCTCATGCTCTGGAACCACCAGCTCGAAGACGCGCTCGAGATGGACAGCGCGGAAATGCCCGCGCACGACGTCGCGCTGTTCTTCGACGAGCAGGCGCGCGCCATGGTGATCGAGAATATCCGCCGCGCCTTCACGGAAGGGACCTCTTCGCACGAGGCCGACATGATCGGCAAACGCGGCAAGCGCGCCACGTATCTGTTCCACTGCGCGCGCACCACCATCGCGGGCCAATCCTGCGTGTTCGGCACCGGCCTTGATATTTCGCGCCGCAAGAGCGCGGAGCAGGTGCTGCGCGTGCGCGAGCGGGCCATCTTCTCGAGCGTGAACGCGATCGTCATCACCTGTTGCGAAGGGACGGACAACCGCATCGAATACGTCAACCCGGCCTTCGAGCAGCTGACCGGCTACACCCTGGCCGAGGTGAAGGGACGCGACCCGCGCTTCATGCGGCACCCGGAATGGGACGTCGAGGAGCACCGGCGCATCCGCGATGCGCTGCGCCGCACGGAAAGCGTGCAGGCGGTCGTGTGCAACGTGAAGAAGAATGGTGAGACGTTCTGGAACGAGCTGCGCATCGACCCGGTGGTCAATGTCGACGGCAAGGTGACCCATTTCGTCGCCGTGATCAACGACATCACCAACGCGCGCCAGTACGAGCGGCGGCTGCAGCACCTGGCCCAGCACGACCCGCTCACCGGCCTGGCCAACCGCAGCCTGCTGCAGGAGCACCTGCGCCTCGCCGTCGACACCGCCGTGCGCCAGCGGCAGCTGGGCGCGCTGGCCTTCCTCGATCTCGACAACTTCAAGCACATCAACGACAGCCTGGGCCACGCGACCGGGGACATTGTGCTGTGCGAGATCGCCTCGCGCCTGCGCGAGAACGTGCGCGAGCAGGACATCGTGGCGCGGGTCGGCGGCGACGAATTCGTCCTGGTCCTGACCGACCAGTCCAGCGTCGAGCACGTGGCCGACACCATGGAGCGCATCCGTCGCAGCCTGGGCGCGCCGATCAAGGCCGGCGGCGACGAAATCACCGCCGCGACCAGCATCGGCGTGAGCCTGTTCCCGCGCGACGGCAACAAGGCCGAACGCGTCATCCGCGCCGCCGATACGGCCATGTACCACGCCAAATCGCTGGGCAAGAACAACTGCCAGTTCTATTCGGAGGACCTGAACCAGGTGGTCCAGCGCTACATGATGCTGGAAGCGAGCCTGAGCCGCGCGATCCAGAACGGCGAGCTGGCGCTGGGCTACCAGCCCAAGGTGGACTTGCGCACCGGCGCCGTGGTCGGGGCCGAAGCCCTGGTGCGCTGGCACCACGCGGACGGCGTGATCGCACCGGACCAGTTCATCCCCGTGGCCGAGCAGACCGGCCTGATCGTCCCGCTCGGGGAGTGGGTCATCGGCGAAGCCTGTGCGGCGCTGCGGGCTTTGCGCGAGGAAGGCATGTCGGAGCTGTCGATCTCCGTGAACCTCTCCGCGCGCCAGCTGCGCCAACGCCATTTCGCGCGCCGCCTGGCCGAAACGCTGGAGCGCCACTGCGTCAGTCCGTACAACCTGGAGCTGGAGGTGACCGAGAGCCAGCTGATGGACCATCCCGAGCAGGCGCTGGAGGTGCTGGCCCAGCTCAAGCAGCTGGGCGTGCGCATGTCCATCGACGACTTCGGCACCGGCTATTCGAGCCTGAGCCACCTGCAGAAATTCCCGGTCGATTCCATCAAGATCGACCGCTCCTTCCTGGCCGGCATGGAGAAGGACGGCCACGCCGTGATCACACGGACCATCATCGCGCTGGGCCACAACCTGAAGCTCAAGGTGATCGCGGAAGGGGTGGAAACGCGCGCCCAGTTGAGCTTCCTGCGCGAGCATGACTGCGACCAGATGCAGGGCTACTACTTCAGCGCCGCCGTGTCGCGCGCCGCGCTGGCGGAAATGGTCTGCCGCGACGTGCGGCTGGCGGACTAGGCGCCCCGATTCACAGCATCAGTTGCCAGTAGCCCACGTCGATCCACTGGCCGAACTTGCGGCCCACGTCCTGGAACTGCGCCACTTGCCGGAAACCGAGCCGCTCGTGCAGCGCGACGCTGGCCTGGTTCGGCAGGGCGATGCCGCCGATGACCGTGTGCAGGCCGCCGGCGTGCAAGTCGGCCAGCAGCTGCGTGTAGAGCCGCTTCCCATGGCCCCGGCCATGCGCCGCCTGCGCCAGGTAGACCGTGCTTTCGACCGAGTGGCGGTAGGCGCTGCGCGCGCGCCATGGCGTCACGTAGGCATAGCCGAGGATGGCGCCGCCGTCCTCCAGCACCAGCCAGGGCAGGCCGTGCTCCTGCACCGACGCGATGCGCGCGGCCATGTCGGCCGCCGCGACAGGCAGCTCTTCGAAGGTGATCGGCGTGTGTTCCACGTAGTGGTTGTACAGGGCGGCGAGGGCGGGCGCGTCGGCCGCGCCGGCGGAGCGGAGCTGGATGGTCATGGGCAGGAAGGCGGACAGGGAGGATCGAGGAGGCGCCACATGACGGCGGCGCTGGCCGGGCAGACGCCCTGGAACTGGTCGAGGCTGCGCACCGCCGCGGGGACGTCGTCGCGCGCGGCCGGCTCGAAGCCGTGGCGGGCGAAGAAGGGGGCGGCCGTGGTCGTGAGCAGGTACAGGCTGCGCACGCCGCGGCGGCGCGCGTGCGCCAGCAGCTGCGCGAGCAGCGCCGCACCAGCGCCGGCGCCACGCCATCCGTCGGCCACCACCAGCGAGCGGACCAGCGCCGCATCCGCTGCCACTTGCAGGCCGATGGCGCCGCGCACGGCGGTTTCGTCCTGGGCCACGAGCAGCAAGGTGTCCGGCGGCGGAGCCGGGGGGGCGGGCAGGCCGGCCTGTTCGAGCAGGGCGGCGACGGCCGGCCAATCCGTCTCGAGCGCTGGCCGGATGTAAAGCGCTGGCGCCGCCGTTCTGGGCATGTCGGACGCGCCGCCCAGCGTGTGAAGCACGTGACGCAGCCCCTCTGCAAAGGCGGCTTCTTGCGCCGGGCCGAGCGCGGCGAGCAGGCCGGCGGCGTGCTGGTCGAGGCTGGCATCGAGCCGCGCGGCGGCGCTGCGCCCGGCGGCGGTCAATTCCAGCAGGGTGGAGCGGCGGTCGTGTGGCGATGGCCGGCGCGTGATCTGACCAGCGGCTTCCAGCGCCGCGGCCGCGCGGCTGATCCAGCCCTTGTCCAGCATCAGCCGGGCGGCCAGTTGCTGCTGCGGCGCCGGGCCGCCGTGCAGCAGTTCGGTGAGCAGGTGGCAGCGCACCGTCGCGCCGCTGTCGCCGCAGGAGGCGGAACGGCGTTGGTCGCGCACGAAGCGGCGCACGACATCGCGCAGGAGTTGGGGTGTAGTTGTCATTGACAACGATTTTCGCATCACAATCGGCTTGCGTCAATTCGATACTTCGACTATTATCGAAATATGGAAACATCAAACGTCATCGCTGCCCTGGCAGCCCTGGCCCAGGAATCCCGCCTGGCTGTCTACCGCCTGCTGGTGCAGGCCGGGCCGGAAGGCCTGCCGGCCAGCCAGATCGCCGAACGGCTGGGCATTCCGCCGTCGTCGCTGTCCTTTCACCTGAAGGAGCTGACCCATGCCGGGCTCACCCTCCAGACCAAGGCGGGGCGCTCGCTGATCTACGCCGCCAATTTCGCGGCGATGAACGGCCTGCTCGCCTTCCTGACCGAGAACTGCTGCGGCGGAGCGCCCTGCAGTCCCGCACCCACCTGCTGCATCACCACCGAAGGAGCCACCTCATGAAGCGCCTGCACGTACACGTTTCCGTCGATCGCCTCGACGACGGGATCCAGTTTTATTCGACCATGTTCAACGCCGCGCCGAGCGTGGTGAAGCCGGATTACGCCAAGTGGATGCTGGAAGATCCGCGCGTGAACTTTGCCATCTCGGCGCGCGGGCACGAGGCGGGCCTGAACCACCTGGGCATCCAGGTCGAATCGGCCGACGAGCTGGGTGAAATGCAGGGCCGCCTGGCGCAGCTGCAAGCCGGCGTGCGCGAGGAGAAGGATGCCGCCTGCTGCTACGCCAAGTCGGACAAGTACTGGGCCAACGACCCGGCCGGCATCGCGTGGGAGACTTTCCATACGCTCGATTCGATCCCCGTGTTCGGCGAGAACGCCACGCCCGCGGCCTGCTGCGTCCCGCTCGCGGAATCGAAGGAATCGAAGGAATCGAAAGGCGCTTGCTGCGTCCCGAACAACCAAGGTGCGAGCTCCTGCTGCTGATCCAAGATGACCAACAAGACCTACAACATCCTCTTCGTCTGCACCGGCAATTCCGCGCGCAGCGTCATGTCCGAAGCGCTCGCCACAATCCTGAGCGGCGGGCGCCTGGTCGGTTTTTCGGCTGGCAGCCGCCCTGTGGGCCGCGTCAATCCGTTCGCGGTGGAACAGATCCAGCGCTTCGCGCCGGACTATCCGGTGGCGGGCATGCGCAGCAAGAGCTGGGACGAGTTTGCGCTGCCGGACGCGCCGCACATGGACTTCATCGTGACCGTGTGCGACAACGCCGCCGGTGAAACCTGCCCGTATTGGCCGGGCCATCCGGCCACGGCGCACTGGGGCTACGAGGACCCGGGCGGCGCCGACGACGAGGCCAAGCGCGCTTCCTTCGCCAAGGTGTTCGGGCAGATCAAGCAGCGCATGGAGGCATTCGTCGCGCTGCCGCTCGAGCAGATGGACGATGCGGCCATCCGCGCGGCCATCCAGCGCATCGGAGAGATGCCGGTATGACGGAAAGCGCGGACGTCGGCACGGCGCCGCACTTCCTGCGGCAGGCGCCGCGCTTCCTGTTCTTCACCGGCAAAGGCGGGGTGGGGAAGACTTCGATCGCCTGCGCCACCGCCGTGCAGCTGGCGGATCAGGGGCGGCGCGTGCTGTTGGTCAGCACTGATCCGGCTTCCAACGTGGGGCAGGTATTCGGCCAGGAGATCGGCAACAACATTACCGCCATCGCCGCCGTCCCCCGCCTGGCCGCGCTCGAAATCGATCCGCAGGCTGCGGCGCAGGCGTTTCGCGACCGCATCGTCGGCCCCGTGCGCGGCGTGCTGCCGGAACCGGAGGTCAAGGGGATGGAGGAGCAGCTCTCGGGAGCCTGCACCACCGAAATCGCCGCGTTCGACGAATTCACCGCGCTGTTGATCGACTCGGCCTGGACCGCGGACTACGATCACATCGTGTTCGACACGGCGCCCACGGGCCACACC
>DASRUW010000687.1:0-6365 GCA_035655255.1 Telluria sp.
CGCGTGACGGCCAGTTGTTCCGGCTCACGCGCGGCGCCGCGCGCATCGATGCGGCGCCGTTGCCCGCCCCGCCGTCCCTGGCCGCGCCGCGGCTGGCCGTGCTGGGCGACACGCTGTACGCCGCCGGGACCGACAGCGCGCGCGATCTGCGCATCATGTCGCTGGCGCTGGATGCCGCGCAGCCGGCATGGCAGCCGATGCCGCATCCGCCGGCCAGCGGCGCGGTCACCTCCTTCGTCGCGCAGAACGCCGCGCTGATGGTGACGCTGCAGAACCCGGACGGGCAGGGCGACCGCCTGTTGCGCTGGCGCGCCAAGGGCGGCTGGGCAGAACTGCCGCCGCTCGCCGGCCACGTCGTCGAAGGCGCGGTGCGGGCGACCGGCCAGGCGCACGTGCTGTATCTGCTGCGCCCAGTCGGGGGCGGTGCGCCGCAGCTGTGGTCCTTCCACACCATCACCGGATCCTGGGCGCACCAGAACGCGCAGCTGCCGGAACATATCGGCGCCGCGACCGGCCTCGCCAACGGCATGCTGTGGTCCGCCGACGGGCGCCTCGGCGAGCTCCAGCTGGCCACCGGCAAGCGCCTGCTCAAGTGGGTGGACTGGGTCGTCATCGTCGCCTACCTGACCGGCATGCTGGGCATCGGCTGGTACTTCTACGCGCGCGAGAAGCGCAATTCGACGGCCGACTTCTTCGTCGGCGGACGCAAGATTCCGTTCTGGGCCGCCGGCATCAGCCTGTACGCCGCCAACACCAGCTCGATCAGCTACATCGCCATTCCCGCCAAGGCGTTCGAGACCAACTGGCAGTACATGACCAACAACCTGATCGCGGCGGTGGCCCTGGTGTTCGTGGCCATCGCCATCGTCCCCCTGCTGCGCCGCCTGAACCTGATGTCGGTGTTCCACTATCTCGAGATCCGCTTCCACCCGGTGATCCGCATGCTGGCCAGCCTGATCTGCATCCTGGTGCAGATCGGCAGCCGCATGAGCGTGATCCTGCTGCTGCCGTCGCTGGCCATCGCCACCATCACCGGCATCGACGTCACCTGGTCGATCCTGATGATGGGCGGCTTCACCATCGTGTACACGGCCATGGGCGGGATGAAGGCGGTGGTCTGGACCGACTTCGTGCAGCTGATCGTCAAGATGGGCGGGGCGCTGTTCGCGATCGCCTACATCCTCTACAAGCTGGAAGGCGGAATCCCTGAATTCGTGCAGGTCGCGGCGGCGGAGCACAAGGCCAGGCTGTTCGACTTTTCCTGGGACCTCACGCAGCCCACCGTGTGGGGCTTCATCTTCCTGGTCCTGTTCGACGTGATCCTGACCTTCCCCAAGGACCAGGTGCTGATGCAGCGCGCCCTGTCCACCAAGTCCGCGCCGGAAGCGACGCGCTCGATCCTGACCTTTTCGCTGATCTCGATCCCCGGCGGCTTCATCTTCTACACCATCGGCACGGCGCTGTACGCCTTCTACAAATCGCACCCCGAGCGCATGGACCCGGTGCTGAACGTGGACGCGACCTTCCCGCTGTTCATCGCGGCCGAACTGCCGGTCGGGATCACGGGCCTCATCATCGCCGGCATCCTGGCCGCCGCCATGGCGACGCTGTCCGGCATCATGAACAGCGTGGCGACGCTCGCCTCGGTGGACTTCTACGAGAAGTTCGTGAAGGAGCCGAACCCGAAGAAGAGCGTGTTCTTCGCCGAGGCGGCCACCGTCGCCACGGGCCTGATCGGCATCGCCGCCGCACTCTGGCTCTCGCGCATCAACGCGCACTCGCTGTTCGACGTGTCGATCGAGCTGGCGGGCCTGTTGGGCGGCGGCTTCGCGGGCGCCTACACGCTCGGCATGTTCACGCGCCGCGCCAACTGGCAGGGCGTCGTGTGCGGCATCGCCGGTTCCACCATGCTCACCACCGGCGCCTGGGCCATGAAGCTGGTGCACCCGTATTTCTATCTTCCGATCTCCATCATGCTGTGCATCTGCATCGGCTACGCGGCGAGCTACCTGTTCCCCGCGCCGAAGCAGTCGCTGGCCGGCCTCACGATCTTCAAAGACTGACCATGACTTCTCCCAAAGCCAAAGAGCCCAAGTACTACGACACGCCGCTGCCGCACACGCTGCCCGCGCACCTGCCGCTGCCGGGGAAGGCGCCGGATTGGCCCTACATTAACATCGGCAAATGGAAGATCGAGGTCAATAACTACGCCCAGAGCTGGCGCGAGCAGATGACCGTCTGGCGCCACGAGCACAAGCTGCGCATGGGCTACAGCGACGCGCAGTACCGCCGTGAAGACACGCAGTGGGCGCAGCGGAACTTCGTCCACACCCAGATGATGGTGGAGGACCGCTACTTCTTCGATCCGGTGAAGAACGCCTACACGGTCGACCGCTACCTCGACGACCTCGAGCGGCGCTTCGGCGGCATCGACTCGGTGCTGATCTGGTACGTGTATCCGAACATCGGCATCGACAACCGCAACCAGACCCAGCTCGCGTACGACATGCCGGGCGGGATCGCGGGCCTGAAGCAGGCGGTGGACGACTTCCATCGCCGCGGGGTCAAGGTCTTCCTGCCCACCATGCCCTGGGATAACGGCACCCACGACCAGGGCCAGACCGACTGGGATGCGGTCACCGAGCTCGCGCTCAAGGTCGGCGCGGATGGCGTCAACGGCGACACCTACAACGGCGTGCCGCGCGCCTTCCTGGACGCGGCCGACAAGGCCGGCATCGCGCTCGTGTACCAGCCCGAAGGCTCGCTCACCTCGGACGAGATGTTGCAGTACAACCTGCAGACCTGGAGCAAGGCCTCGACCGACATCATCCCCGCGGTGCACAAGGTGAAGTGGCTCGAATCGCGCCACATGGTCAACCTGGAGAACCGCTGGTGCCGCGACCGCACGGACGACTTCCACTACATGTTCTTCAACGGGATCGGCTACACGGCGTGGGAGAACGTGTGGGGCATCTGGAACGGCTTCACCCAGCGCGACGGCGCAGCCTTGAAGCGCATCGCGACGATCTACCGGACCTTCCCGCGGAACTTCGTCAGTCCGCAGTGGGAACCGTATGCGCTGGCGCTGCAGCAGAATGTCTTCGCCAGCATGTTCCCGCATGAAGGCGTGACCATCTGGACGGTCGTCAACCGCAACGAGTACGAATGCAGCGGCGAGATGCTGAAGGTGGCGCACGCGCCCGGGCGCCGCTACCTGGACGCCTGGCGCGGCGTGGAGATTTCACCCATCATGGATGGTGAATTCGCCATCCTCCCGCTGACGCTGGAAAAGCGCGGCTTCGGCGCCGTGCTGGCCGTCGACGGCAGTGCGCCCGCGCAGCTGGACGCCTTCCTGGAAAAGATGCGCGCCTTCGCCGCCACGCCGCTGCGCAGCGTGCCCGCCGAATGGACGCCGCTCCAGCAGCAGCTGGTGGAGATCGCGCCGACGGCGCCCGCGGCGCAGGCCCCGGCAGGCATGGTCGCGATCTCCGGCGGCGTGTTCTGCTTCGAGGTCAGCGGCATCGAGGTCGAAGGCTTCACGATGGCCGGCCTGGACTTCCAGTATCCGTGGGAACCGGTGGCGCGCCGCCACCACCGCCAGCGCCTGGACATCAAGCCGTTCTACATCGACAAGCATCCGGTCACGAACGCGCAGTTCAAGCGCTTCATGGACGCCACGCACTACCGCCCGCTCGACGCCCATCACTTCCTGAAGGACTGGGTGGACGGCGCTCCGCGCGCCGGATGGGAGAACAAGCCGGTCACCTGGGTGTCGCTGGAGGACGCGCGCGCCTACGCCGCCTGGGCCGGCAAGCGCCTGCCGCACGAATGGGAGTGGCAGTACGCGGCCCAGGGCAGCGACGGCCGCATCTATCCCTGGGGCGACGCCTGGGACGATACCCGCGTCCCGGCCCGCAACAGCGGCCGCGAACTGCTGGCGCCGGCCGACGTGGACGCGCACCCGTCCGGCGCCAGCCCGTTCGGCGTGCTGGACCTGGTCGGCAACGTGTGGCAGTGGACCGACGAATATCATGACGAGCACACCCGCGCAGCCGTCCTGCGCGGCGGCAGCTCTTACGTGCCGCAGACCTCGCACTGGTACTTCCCGCAGGCCTGGCGCCTCGACCAGCACGGCAAGTACCTGTTGATGGCGCCGTCCAAGGACCGTTCCGGCATGCTGGGCTTCCGCTGCGTGGTGGACGCGGCATGACTCCCGGCGCGTTTCCGCCGCCGTCGGCGGTGCGCCTGGGCGGGCTGCTCGGCGCCGCGCTGGACGCCAACCTCGCCGGCCGGCTGACGCACTTCGTCACCGACGAAACCAGTCCCGCCATCGCCCTGTTCGGCGCCGCGCACAAGTGCTGCAACCACGAAGGCGACTGGTACGGCGAGCACGCCGGCAAGTGGCTATCCGCCGCCGCGCGCGCGGCCAGCCGCAGCGGCGACGCCATGCTGACCGCCAGCGTGCTGCGCGTGGCGGACTTCCTCGTCGCGCAGCAGGAAGCGGACGGCTACCTCGGCACCTACGCGCCGGCGCGCCGCTTCATGGTGCCGCAGGCGCCGCCGCAGCGCACCTGGGACGGCGCGCCTTCGCAACGCACGTGGGACATCTGGACCCACAGCTATCTGATCCTCGGCCTGCTCGAAGTGCATCGCCACTTCCCGGCCCAGCGCTACCTCGATGCCGCCTGCCGCATCGGCGACCTGTGCCTGCGCGCGCTGACCGACGGGGGCATCGACATCACCCACCTGGGCAACCATCACGGCATGTCGGCCACGGTGCTGCTCGACCCGGCCGCGGAGCTGTACCTGGTCACCGGCCAGCCGCAGTTCCTGCAACTGGCCACGCTGATCCTGGCCCAGGCGAACGCGCGCGCGGAACTGGAACTGCTCCCGCGTGCGCTGGCCGGCCGTGACGCCTGCGAGATCGCGACCGGCAAGGCCTATCAGCTGTGCTGGAACCTGGTCGGCCTGGCCAAGCTGTATCGCGCCACCGGCCAGCCGGACCTCCTGGACGCGGTGCGCAAGCTGTGGGACTGCATCCGGGAGCACCACCTGTCGCTGGGCGGCGGCCCGTGGGGCGGCGTCGCGCACCGCTCGCGCGAGGTGTTCAACTGGCAGGGCTGGTTCGACCCGCGCGGCTACATCGAAACCTGTTCGACCTTCTCATGGATCCAGCTGAACCGCGAGCTGCTCGCCATCACCGGCGACGCGCGATACGCCGAGGAGATCGAGCGCGCCGCCTACAACGACCTGCTGGCCGCGCAGGCGCCAAACGGCGAGGACTGGTGCTACTACATCTACCCGAACGGCAAGCGCGTGTTTACGACCTACTGGCGCTGCTGCAAATCGAGCGGCGCGCTGGCGCTGGAGGAGCTGCCGTCCATCGCTTATGCGGCGCGCGGCGAGGAGATTGCGGTCAACCTGTACGGCCCGGGCACGGCCGCCGTGGACGGCGTGACGCTGCGCCAGGAGACGGATTACCCGTTCGACGGCGCGATCCGCCTGCACGTCGATAGCGGCGGCCGCAAGCGTCCCCTGGCCCTGCGCATTCCTTCCTGGGCCGGCGCGGCGCAGGCCGACATCGATGGCGTGCCGGTGCCGCTCCTGCGCGACGCCGACGGCTACGCGCGCGTGGTGCGCGCCTGGGACGCGAGCGAAACGCTGACCCTGCGCCTGCCGCTGGAACCGGTCCTGCACCGGCGCGTGAACCAGAACACGCAGGAATCCCTGGCGCCCGATGGCAGCCCGGTCGCGCAGCAGGTGATGTGCTACGAATACGCCGCCATCACGCGCGGGCCCCTGGTCTACGCCACGGAGCTGATCGACGGTTTCAAGACCGACGAGACCATCCGCCTGCCGGCGGCGCCGCGGCTGCAGGCCGGCCCGCCGCAGCCCGGGTACGCCGGCCCCTCGATCCGGCTGGAGCTGGACTGCCGCGGCCCGCTCCTGTTCCAGCCCTATTACGAAGCGGGCGGCCGCCACGATGGCGGCTGGCGCCTCACCTGGTTGCAGCTTGCGCCGCCTTGACTGGTCGGAGTGCCGTGTTTTAAATATTTCACTTTCTGCAATCCATCGCCTAGAATCCTTCTTTTTTCTTCCAAAGGGATGTCATGCGATTGATGGCGCGCGGTCTGGGTGGGCTGCTTCTGGTCGGGTTGGCGGCGGGTGCCGTGGCGGCGGAACTGGCTCCGCCAGCAACGATTCCGGCGATTGACTTCTTCCGTACCCCGCGCATGGCTGGTGCCGCTCTTTCCCCGGACGGCAAGCAGGTCGCGATGCTGGTGGCCGACAAGGATGACAAGGTCGTGCTGGCCGTGATGCCTGCCACCGGTGGCCAGGCGAAGGTGATCGCATCTTTCCAGGAC
>DASRUW010000688.1:0-5212 GCA_035655255.1 Telluria sp.
CTGCGCTCCGCGCGCCTGCACCTGGACCTGGCGGCCGAACACGCCGCCCAGAACGACCAGTCGCTCGACCTCTTCGCCGAAGAACTGCGCCTGGCCCAGGCCCAGCTGTCGAGCATCACCGGCGAATTCACGCCCGACGACCTGCTCGGCGTGATCTTCAGCCGCTTCTGCATCGGCAAATAGCTACCTGCACGAGAACTTCAGGCTGTGCGGAACGACCCCATGGTCGCTCCGCGCGCGCCATCGCGCCACGCAGGTGCGCGAGCCTGCGGTGTTCAACTGAACGAAGCGGTCCGTGCCTGCATAGACGCAATCGACGCCATATTTGAATTCCGGCGTCTCGTTGACATGCCAAGTCTGTTCGATAAATCCAGCGTGCTCTTTCTCGTCCCACGGAGGCGTCGCATAGTATTCGCGATCGCGTCCCAACGTTTCCCCGACCGGATAAGACATCACGCGCACCGATTCCAACGGCTTGCGACCGATTGCCCATGCCCCGGGCGAAATCTGAGGACACGCCACTGGCGCCGCGCTGGCGCTTGCCGCGATTGCAAATGTCCAAATGATCGCTATGAGCTTCATTTGACAATCGAATAGTGGTCTGCGCGAAGGAATGACTGCGGTTGTGTGCGTCCAAAATAGAGCACGCGCTTGTGCGGCGCTTTACCCTTCCATTGGTGAAGGACCTCTATGCCATTTCCAACCCAACGCAGGAAGAGTGCGGCATGGTTACCGTGCGGCCAGTTCGGATAGCGACCATTGAAAAATGTGGCGATGGCGGTGCCCGGTGCCACAAACGTATTGCTTTCCAGTAGGTCAACCAGCCGCTCGCCTTCACTCCAGAGTGACGATGGCGGCGCCCCGGTGAGCGCCCGCACCAATGCCACACATTGGCCATTCCCAAGAACCTGGGACTGCTTCAAGAATTCTCCGCTGGCGGTGTACGACATGGCGATCTCCTAGGGCGTGGGAAAGCCAATCCTAAGGCGCCCATGCGATGGGATTGTTGCGGTATGTTAATTTCTCGTCGATCGCGATTTTGTCAACTCAAAAGCATGTATCCTTGCCAATCCTTTCTACAACGTGGAGTGGCGATGCAACTGCTAATTGTTGGCCTGGTCATATTCTTGGGCGTGCATTTGGTACCCGTGGTCGCGCCGCTGCGCCAAGGGCTGTTCGGGGCGCTGGGCGAGAAGGGATACAAGCTGGCGTTCTCGCTCGTGTCTGCGCTGGGGCTGGTGCTGATTGTGGTCGGATACGGCCGCGCGCCGCATGAGCCGCAGCTGTTCGCGCCTTCGATCGGCGTGCGCCATGCGCTGCCGCTGGTGATGATGGTGAGCTTCGCGCTGCTCGCGGCCTCGCACATGAAGGGACGCATCCGGCTCGCGGTGAAGCATCCGATGCTGCTTGGCGTGGGCCTGTGGGCGCTTGCGCACCTGCTGGCCAACGGCCACCTCAAGGCCACGCTGCTGTTCGGCGGCTTTCTCGCCTATGTCGTGATCGACTTCATCTCCGCCACCGCGCGCGGCACCGCCAAGACCTTCACGCCCGTGCCGAAGCACGATGTGATCTCCGTCGTCGCGGGCGTCGTGCTGGCGCTGGTGGTGATGTCGGTACACCGCTACCTGTTCGGCGTGCCGGCCGTGCCCTGGGGCCTGTAAGCGCATATCGCATTGGTATCGTAAAATCCGCTGAACGAATGTATCAAGCGGAGCCAATGTGGAACTTCATCTGGAGATGCCGGAGACCGGCTCGCGGCGCCGGCTGCAGGAGCTGCATCGGCAGCTGAAGGCCGCGATCATCGATGGCCGGCTGACGGAAGGACTGCGCCTGCCGACCTCGCGCGAGCTGTCCGCGTCGCTCGGCGTCTCGCGCAACACGGTCGTCAGCGCCTACGACCTGCTCCTGAGCGAGGGCTACATCGAAGCGCGCGGCCGCGCCGGCACCTACGTCGCGCGCATGCACCGCGATCCGCCCGGGCGCACGCGCGCGCCGCGTGCCCGGCCCGCGCCGGTCGCCGCGACGCCCCCCGAAGCCCCCGTGCGTTACGACTTCCGCGTCGGCGAGCCGGACCAGTCGCTGTTCCCCTTCGACACATGGCGCCGCCTGTCCGCGCGCGCCTTGCGCGAGTTCCAGCGCAAGCCGGTGCTGGCCGCCGCGCTGGAAGGCGAGCGCGCGCTGCGCGAGGCCATCGCCGGCCACGTGTCCTTCGCCCGCGCCGTGGCCTGCACCGCCGACGATGTGATCGTCACGGCCGGCGCCAAGCACGCTTTCGCGCTGCTCACGCAAGCCCTGGTGCTGCCGCAAGGCCTGCCGGTCGCGCTGGAGGACCCGGGCTACCATCAGCTCGAGCGCATCCTCGCGCACCACGGCGTGTGCCCGGCCAAGGTGCCGGTCGATGCGCACGGGCTGGTGGTGGACCGTCTGCCGCCGCGCACCCGTGCCATCTTCGTCACGCCCTCGCACCAGTTCCCGCTGGGCCTCGTCATGTCGCTGGCGCGCCGCCTGGAACTGCTCGATTTCGCGCGCCGCAACGACTGCCTCGTGGTGGAGGACGATTACGACGCGGAGTTCCGCTACGGCGGCCGCCCGCTCGACGCGCTGCAAACGCTCGACCGCCACGGCCGCGTGTTCTACGTCGGCACGTTCTCGAAAAGCCTGTTTCCCGCGCTGCGCACCGGCTATATCGTCGCGCCGTCGTGGGCCCGCCAGCGCATCCTGGACATGGTCGACGGCGGCGGCGCGAGCGTGCCGCTGCTGACGCAGTCCACGCTGGCCGCCTTCATCCGCGAAGGTCACCTGGCCCGCCACGTGCGCAAGATGCGCTCGGTGTACGCGGAGCGGCGCGAGGCCATGCTGACGGCCCTGCACCAGCATGGCCGCGGCCTGCTCGAACCGATCGGCTCGGAGGCCGGCCTGCACGTGTGCGTGCGCCTCGCCTCGAGCCGCGCGCCGGCGGTGCTGGCCGAGGCGGCGCGTCAGGCCGGCATCGCGCTCGAACGGAACCACGCGCCGGGCACGCTGCTGCTTGGTTTGGGCGGCACCACCGCATTGTCGACCACGGCCGGCATCAAGGCGCTGTGCGCCGTCCTGCGCAAGATGGCCTGATCGATTTTCTTAGCTTTGGTCCTGTAAGCATGGCGCCGATCCGACTAGAATTCTCCGCATGAACCGACTGAACTCCTTTGCCATCACGGCCAAATGGCCGGCCGACCACCCCGATCTCATTCAGCTCTATTCGCTGCCTACGCCCAATGGCGTGAAGGTGTCGATCATGCTGGAAGAGACCGGGCTGCCTTACGAAGCGCACCGTGTCAGCTTCGACACCAACGACCAGAAGTCGCCCGAATTCCTGTCCCTGAACCCGAACGGGAAGATCCCCGCCATCCTCGACCCCAACGGTCCGGGCGGCAAGCCGCTGGCGCTGTTCGAGTCCGGCGCCATCCTGCTGTACCTGGCCGAGAAGACGGGCCGCTTCCTGCCGGCGGACCCCGTCGCGCGCTACCGCGCCTTGCAGTGGCTGATGTTCCAGGTGTCCGGCATCGGGCCGATGTTCGGCCAGGTCGGCTTCTTCCATAAATACGCCGGCAAGGAATTCGAGGACAAGCGTCCGCGCGACCGCTACGCGGCCGAATCGAACCGCCTGCTCGGCGTGGTCGAGCACCAGCTGAAGCAGCATGCGTGGGTCGCGGGCGACGAGTACACCATCGCGGACATCGCGGTCTTCCCGCTCGTAAACAACCTGATCAACCACTACGGCGCGGCCGACCTGGTTGGCGTGAACGACTTCCCGCGGGTGCTGCGCGCGCTCGACGTCTTCCTGCAGCGCCCCGCCGTGGCGGCCGGTCTCAAGGTGCCGGCCGGCTGAACACCGCGCGCACGTCGACCAGGGCGTCCTCGATCGAATACGGCAGCGTCTTCGCCAGCAGATCGAGCAGGACCAGCGCATTGAGGGTGCCGTCATGCTCGCTGGCCGTGCGCAGGCGTGCGGCCATGGCGGCGTTCACCGTCTGCAGTTCGCGGTACGAGGCCTTGAGACTATCGAGCTCCCAATCGGGCGTCGCCCCGCTGCGCTGCGCGAAATACTGCGCCAGCAGATAGGTCGACGCCGCGCGATAGATCGTCTCCTCCTCGCTGGAGAACGGCAGATGGAAATGCGCCATCGGCGCGAGGAATTCCATGCGCGGACAACCGCTGCTCGCGGCCACTAGCCCCATCACGGAGCCGACCGCCTGCTGCAGGCTGGTGGACTTGCTGACCGTGCGCGCCGCCGATTCGACCCGCACCGCCACCTCCTCGTACGATAGCCGCCGCCCGAACGCTTCGACCAGCGGGACAAAGGCGAGCGCCATGGGACAGTGGCGATGCGTGTCCGCGGAGAGCGGACAGTTCGCGCATTGATGGAAGCCCAGTTCCGTCCACGCCGGCGCAGCCTGCGTAGAAGCAGCGGGCGCCGCGATGCTCACGGTGCCGCCGTCGGAAAATTCGAACCGGTAGGTGTAGCCGCCCATGTGGCCATGCTGCCATACGCCGTCTGGCGCGGCAAGCTGCCTTGCTAGTCGGCGAGGTAGCCGTTGGCCTGGGCCGCTTCCGGGTTCTCGAAGATGATCATGGCCGTGGCCATGCGGCGAAAGCCGAAGCTGCGGTAGAAGTCCTCCACGCCCGGCTTTGCGTAGAGCAGGATCTTCTTGTGGCCGCGCACGAGCGCGAGCAGGCGGCGGATCATCTCCTTGCCTAGCCCGCGCCCCTGGTGGCTGGGGAGAAAGGCGATGTCCGCGACATACGCCACGTCCACGCCATCGCTCAGGACCCGGCCAGCGCCGATGATGCGCGCATCCTCGCGCACGATGAAGCGGTAACGGCTGTTGGTGAAGGCGAGGCGCAACGCGTCGGGATCCTTGGCACCGAGCGCCGCGCGGTACAGCGCCGCCAGTTCCTGCCAGTCCACCGTCTCGATGTCATCGGACCACGTGATATCCATAACTCCTCCCTTGTGCGGCCCATCCTGACACACGCTGCTCAGCGCGGCAAGAGCGTCGGCCGCGGCAGCAGGCCCGAGGCCAGCACGGCCCCGGTCAGGATCACCGCCACGCTGGCCACCATGGTCGCGGACACCGTCTCGTGCAGGAAGAGGTAACCCCAGGTCACGCCGAACACGGGGATGAGGAACAGGCAGGGCGTGGCCGCCGCCGGCCCGATATCGGCCAGCAGC
>DASRUW010000689.1:0-5369 GCA_035655255.1 Telluria sp.
AGCGGTGACGCGAACACGTCGTAGTCGTTGTAGTGGATCGGCACCGTGATCCTGGGCGCGACCAGGCGCATCAGGCGCACGCCATCGGCCCCGTCCATCGTCACTTTGAACAGGCCAAGGAGACGTGTCCCGCCAACGTGCAGCAATGCCATGTCGATGCCGGGCCAGCGCTTGGGAATCTCCGCCAGCTCGTCGAAGACCAGCGTGTCGCCGCTGACGTAGAGGCGGTAGTTGCCGAAATCGAGCAGGGCGCCCATCACGGAAGGCAGGAGGAACTGCAGTCCTCCCGCGCCATGGCGGGCGGGCAGGGACGTGATGCGCAGGTGCGCGCCGCCTTTACCAATATCGATCGCGTCCCAGGTAGTTAGACCGGTGCATTTGCGGAAGCCGAGCTTGCGCAGTTTGGCCGCGGCCTCCCTGGTGGTGACGATGGGCGTGTCCCGGTCCAGGCGCTCCTGCACGATGCGGTCGAAGTGGTCCTCGTGCAGGTGCGACAGCAGCACGAAGTCGATCGGCGGCAGATCGGCCAGGTCGATGGCGGGGTTGGTCAGGCGTTCCGAGGTGAGACCGTAGCCGAGGCGCACCCGGTCACCCTTATGCAGGAAGTTCGGGTCGGTGAGGATGGTGAAGCCGTGGAAGCGGAGCAGGACTGTCGCCGTGCCGATGAACTGGACCGAGCCGCCCGCGCCCGGATCGGGCGCGGTAGGAGGAGCGGGCAGGGCGAGCCGGTATAGGTCCTGCGCCGCGCACGGCTGGATCAGGCAGGTTGCGAGCAACAGCGGCAGTAGCGGTCGCATCGTGGTTCGGCGCGAAGTGGACGCGACGGCAGCCTAGCACGCCGGCCGCAGCGGCCGTGTTTCGATTCCATTCATCATCGGCAGTTCTTGAAGGCGAAGCTGGCGATCCGCGAGTGCCAGTTGAAGCTGCCCGACGCGGCGATGTACTGGTTGGTGTACCAGAAGGTGCAGTCGTCGACCGGATCGGCCGCCAGCGCACTGTAGTCGCCCCAGCGGTGGAAGGTGTCGATCTGCACGCCGGTGCCGTTGATGATCGTGCCTTCCTGCTCCAGCCGCCCGAGGGGCTCGGTGCGCAGGCGGCCGGAATAGCGGATGCCGGGGTGCGTGCCGGGGCCGGAAACGCTGTAGCCAACGGCCAGGTTGCCCATCTTGTCCATGGCCGCGCTGCCCATCCAGCGGCTGTCCGTATCGGGGGCAAAGCTGCCTTGCTGGTAGACCTGGACCGCGCCGGCCGGATTGCGCACCTCGTACCAGCGCACGCCGGCGGGACCGTCCTGCGCCGCCCCGGGCTGCTGGACGGAGTGGTTTACGACGAGCGACTCCCGGTTGCCGAAGTTGCGGTAGGACAGGCGATACATCAGCCGGTCGCCCAGCGCATCCAGCGTCTCGCCGGGGGCGGGCTGGCGGATGCAGGGGCCGCCATAGGTCGAGGGGCAGGCGATGGTGAATGGCGCCACCGGCAGAGTGATGGCGCCGCTGAGCGTGTTGCTGCCGAAGGAGATCCGCCAGAAAAACAGGTGGTCCCCGTCGCCGTTCGCGTCGAAGTCCAGCGACATCAGGTAGGCCGGGCTTTGCGCCGGGGGCGCCATGGTGCCGTCCACGTCCGAGGGCAGCATGGGCCCGAAGGCGTCGCCGAAGTCGGCGCAGCGGCCGCCGGCCGTGCCGCCGCCGAGCATGGCCGCCCGATCCAGCCCGCAGGCGCGCGGGCCCCGGTAGCCGCCGGAGGTGTCGTTGAAGAGCACGAACGTGAAGTAGTACGCGTCCGGCCACACGCCCATCTTGGGATAGTCGTTGAAGACGGGGTGGTCCTGGGAGTCGGTGATTGGCAGCACGTAGCGGTAATAGCTTCCTGTGGCGTCCTCCGAGGTCGACACGGCGATGCACTGGTAGAACGGCCCGTTGGTGCCGACCCAGGCCGGCTGGGTGGCGATCCAGCGATGCGCCAGCTGGTCGTATTTGATGATGGGGTCGCCGCCATTGTTGGTGCGGCAGGCGTCTGCGCCCGGACTGCCGCTCATGCCTGCCCAGAAGGCGTTGCCGGGCAGGGGGCCGAGCAGCAAGGCGCCATCCGACTTGCGGTAGACGGCAAATTCGACATTCACCGCCTGCACATACTGGGTCGCGCCGGCCGCGCCGTTCGCGTCCGAGGGCGCGCCGCCATTCTCCGGAATGCCTTCGACGTTAATCGGCGTGCCGTTCGTGTTCACGCTGGGCAGCGGCGGCCTGGCCGGCCAAGTGATGAGGTCGCTGTAAGGCGCGCTGGCCCGGCCTTGCAGCTGCAGCGGATCGAGCTGGCCCCGCATCTGGGGAGTCACCCGCAAGTAGGGGATGATGCGATGGCCTCCCACCGGAGGCTTGCTCAATCCACTCAGCTGCGCCAGCGGCGGACCGAGGTTGGCGGACATCGCGTTGATTTCAAAGGCTTCGGTTGCCAAGGCCAGGCCCGGGAGGAAACCGAGGCAGGCGAGGACGGTGCGTTGGGCGCGCATGGCGGTCTCCTAGCCGGGCCGCCGGCGCAGCGCGCCGAGCAGGCAGCAGCCGGCCAGCAGCATCCACGCCTGGCTCGGCTCGGGAATCGCGCTGAGCGCGAAGGCATGCTGGTTGAAATTGATGGTGTAGTTCATGCCGCCGTCGACCGTCTCCATCCCGAAGCGGCTGGCGTTGTCGGCCGTCGTTTCCCACAAGAATTCGTTGGGGTCGCCCATGTTGCTGAAGTCGCCGTTGTGCAGGACCAGCCAGTAGGCGCCCGCCGGCAGGTCGGGCGGCGCAGACAACGCGAAACTGTTTTCGTATTCAAGCAAGCCGAGGTAGGTACCGGTGGGAATACGTTGCACGGTGGAGGTCGTCCCCTGGGCATAGATGGTGCCGCCCGGCAGCCCGCTGTTGTCGCCGACGATTTCCCAGCTGATCGAACCGCGGTAGGCGCCCGCGAGCTCCAGGCTGTAAAAACGGATGGCACCCGGCATGGCGGACGTCATGAGCACGAAATCCTCGGCCTGCCAGGCAAAGCCGAGATTGTTCCCGCTGATGTGGTTGGGCGCGCCGTTGTCGTATAAAAGGTTGTCCGCCCGCGCCGCGGCGCAGGCACACAGCGCGAACGCGCAAGCAAGACTCTTGTTCAGCAAACGCATCATTTCCTCCTTGTGGTGTACGGACGAGAGCTTGCGACGCAACTTGCGTGCCGAGTTCGCCAGCACTGCAGGCGCGGCCGGCGTTGCGCGCGCGTGAGAGGTTTTCCGACATGACGGCGAGGGGTAGTCGGACAAGTCTTTGATCTGCGTCCGACAGGCTCTGTGCGTCATCGTACGGTCGCGTAACGACCCCTTTCCTAAGATGAAGGTGTGTGAGAGACGCTCCGTGTCCTCCACAGGCGAGCCGGTCGCCTCAAAGACCGGCACCAATCCACAGCGGAGGTCACGATGTCCAGCCACGTCACCAACCCACCCAAGCAGGTGGTGCGCGAGTACCTCGAACGCCGTACCAAGGACCAGAAGCCGCCGCCCACGCCCGAGGAAATCCGGCGCCAGCTGGGGTGGGGGCTGATGGAGCAGGACTTCAAACCTTCGCTGAGCCGCTCCTGAGCGGCCGTCCCCATCGCCGGCCCGCCCCATGCGGGCCGGTTCATTTCCGGCGTTCGCCGAATTCCTCGCCATTCACCGGCATTCTGCCGTCATTCACCGAAAAGCGGTTTCCTCCAGCCGAGCCACGCCCTAACCTGTCCTTGTTCTTAACACAGGAGGTAGCGTGGATCTGCAAACCCATTACGAAACCCGCCGTCAGCTGCTGTGGGGTGCGCTGCTGATCGGCGTCGGCCTGGCCTTCATGCTCGACCGCATGGGCATGTTCGATTTCGACGAGCTGTGGCACTATTGGCCGCTGGCAATTGTCGTGTTCGGCGCCAACCGCATGCTCGGCTTTCCCACCGCCCGCCATTTCGTGCAGGGGCTGTGGATGGTGCTGTTCGGGCTCTGGCTCTATGCCGTGTTCGACCGCGATTTCGGCCTGACCTTGCATAACAGCTGGCCGGTATTGTTTATTTTCTGGGGCGTGCGCCTGGTGCTCGAACCCCTGATCGCCACGCACGTTGGCCCCAACAAGGAGTAATGAGAATGAGAAATCGCAATCGCAGCGTGCCGGCCCAGATCGTGCTTGGCCTGGGCGTCATGGTGGTCGGCCTGCTGTTCCTGCTCGATAACCTGGACATCATCGATTTCCACGATGCGCTGCACTTCTGGCCGCTGATGTTCATCCTGTTCGGCTTGATGAAAGTCCTGGACACCCAGACCCCCGGCGGAAAGGTGGGCGGAGTGGTCCTGATCGTCCTCGGTGCTGCCCTGACCCTGCGCGGCATGGGCTTCATCTACTTCAGCTGGCAGACCGTATGGCCCGTCCTGTTGATCATCGTCGGCCTGTCCGTCCTGCGCCGCGCGTGGGAGCGCAAGGAGAGCGGCGCCGCCGGTCCCAACCTGGCATTGTCCAAGGATGAAAGCTCGGTGGTCGACGTGACGGCGATCCTGGGCGGCGTCGAACGCCAGGTGGTCACGCCCACCTTCCGCGGCGGCGAGGCGACGGCCATCATGGGCGGCTGCGTGCTGGACCTGCGCCAGTCCGGGCTCGAGGGTGAGGCCGTGGTCAACGTCTTCGCGCTGATGGGCGGAATCACCCTGCGCGTGCCGGTCGATTGGACCGTGGTCCTGAACGGCACGCCCATCATCGGCGGTTTCGACGAGAAGACGGCGTCGCCGCCGGCCGGCACCAAGCGTCTGGTCGTGCGCGGCTACGCCATCATGGGCGGCGTGGAAGTGCGCAACTGATGTTCGGGCCGTTCACATCGCGGCGCGGCTCGGCCCTGTACCTGCTGGTATGGCTGATGCTGGGGCTGATCCTGGCCGCGATGTTGACCGCGCTTGGCGCCGGCCCGTGGGGGCCGGCGATGCTGTTCGCGGTGCCGCTGACGTTGTTGTACGCGGTCGCCGCTGGCTTCTCCGCGTTTTACCTGTGCCGCGCCAACCCGCTGTCCTCCGCCCGTCCCGGCAATCTGGTGCTGGTGTTCGCCGTCAGCTCGGTGCTGATCGCCTTGGTGTGGGCCGCGGCCGGCCACGCCTGGGCCATGGCGCTGCAGAATATCGACGTGGCGGTGCGCCTGACGCCATCGCTGCGCGTGCTGCTGTTCGGCCTGGGCGTGGTCCTGTACGTGCTGTGCGCCTTCGGCCATTATCTGGTGATCGAATTCGACCGCACGCGCGCCGCCGAACGGCGCGAGCTGGAGCTGCGCCTGGCCGCCCAGGACGCCGAGCTGCGGATGCTGCGCACCCAGGTCGATCCGCACTTCCTGTTCAACAGCCTGAATTC
>DASRUW010000690.1:0-17993 GCA_035655255.1 Telluria sp.
GCTGGTGTTCTACTTCCTGAAACTGCCCGCGGTCGCCGGCGCCGCCCAGGCCGCGCCCGCGCACGGCGCGATTCGGCGCGCGCTGCGGCGCGGGTCGATCCGCCGCGCCGTCGTCGCCCAGTTCTTCTACGTCGGCGCGCAGGTGTGCGTTTTCAGCTTCTTCATCCTCTATGCCTCCAAGGCCGCGGGCGTGTCCCAGATCGAGGCGGCCGACTACCTGGGCTGGGGCTGCGGCGCCGCGTTCGTGGCCGGGCGCTTCGCCGGCACCTGGCTGATGAAGTACATCGCGCCGGCGCGCCTGCTGCTGGCCTACGCGCTGATCTGCGTGGCGCTGTGCGCGCTGGCGATGTTCGCCACCGGGGGCGCGAGCCTGGTGGCGGTGATCGGCATCGCGTTCTTCATGTCGATCATGTTCCCCACCATCTTCTCGCTCGGCATCGACGGCGCGGGCGCCGATACCGAGATGGGCAGCAGCCTGATCGTGATGGCCATCGTCGGCGGCGCGGTGCTGCCCTTGGTGTTCGGCGCCATCAGCGACCTGACCCGCAATCTTCAATACGGCTACGCTGCGCCGCTGCTGTGCTTCGGCGTGATCGCCTGGTTCGCCCGCGCCACGCTGAGGGAGTCCCGGCCGGCTGCCGCCACCGCATCCACCGGGAGCATCGAGACATGTTTGAACTGAATGGGAAGAGCGCCGTCGTCACCGGCGGCGCCAGCGGCATCGGCAGGGCGACCGCCATGCTGTTCGCACGCCGGGGCGCGATGGTGCATATCGTCGATATCGGCGAGGAAGCGTGCGCACACGTGGTGCGCGAAATCCGTGACGCAGGCGGCCACGCCGCCGCCCATGTCTGCGACGTGACGCGCCAGGCGGACGTGCACGCCCGGTTCGCGGACATCGGGCCGCTCGACATCCTGATCAACAATGCCGGCGTGGCGCACGTGGGCAAGGCGGACAACACCGGCGAAGCGGATTTCGACCGGGTGATGGCCGTGAACCTCAAAGGCGTCTACAACTGCCTGCACGCGGCCATTCCGCGCCTGCGGGAGAACGGCGGCGGGGTGATCCTCAACATGGCGTCGGTCGCGGCGTGGGTGGCCGTGCCCGAGCGCTTTGCCTATTCCGCCGCCAAGGGCGCGGTGGCCGCCATGACCTTGTCGGTGGCGAAGGACTACATCCAGGACGGCATCCGCTGCAACTCGATCTCGCCGGGGCGCGTGCATACGCCCTTCGTCGACGGCTTCCTGGCCCGCAATTACCCCGGGCAGGAAGCGGAGATGTTCGAGAAGCTGTCGAAGACGCAGCCGATCGGCCGGATGGCGCGGCCGGACGAAGTGGCGGCCCTGGCCCTGTACCTGTGCAGCGATGAGGCTTCGTTCATCACCGGCTGCGACTATCCGATCGACGGCGGATTCATCACGCTGAACGCCTGAGAGCGGGCGCCGCGCTTTCCCGCTGGCGCAGGGAGCTGAGCATGGTGGTGCGCGCGGAATGCAGGTGGGTCCGCATCGCCGCCAGCGCGGCCGGAATGTCGCAGGCGGCGAGGGCGCGCAGGATGGCCAGATGCTCCTGCAGGGCGTACTGGTTGCGCGGGATCTCGTCGCGCTTGTCCCACTGGTAGTGGTAGTGGTACACCATCGACACCGCGTCGTTCAGGTTTTCGGCAAAGCGGTTGTGAAGCAGCCCGATCAGGAAGCCGTGGAATTCACGGTCGAGGGCCGGAAACTCCGCGTGCGCCGCTGCCGCCTCGCTTTCCAGCGCCTCGTGCCGCGCCAGCAGCTCGCGCAGGCGGGCGAACGCCGGATCGTCCGGGGCCAGCGCGGCAAGACGTTCGATCGCCTTCAGTTCGAACATCTCGCGCACCTCGCCCAGTTCCTGCGCGTAGGCGGTGTCGAAGGCGCACAGGCGCCAGCCGCCGCGCGGGTTCTTCTCGATCAGGCCGTTGCGCGAAAAGCCGATCAGGAATTCGCGCACAGCGATGGTACTGACGCCGGCGGCGCGCGCCAGCTCCACCTCGGTGAATTCGGCGCCCGGCGGCAAGTCGCGCTCGTAGATCCGTTCCATCAGGACCTGCTGCAGTTGTTCGGTGGCGCTGTGCAGTTCCGCGACGTCGAAATAGTCGGCCGGCCTGGGCTTGCGCAGCAGGCGGCGTTCCTTCATCCCGGCGATCAGGCCGTGGTCGGCCAGGTGGGCGAGGGCGGAGCGCACGGCGGTGCGGCTGCTTTCGGCGATCTCCGCCATCCGTACTTCGGTCGGCAAGGTCTCGCCAGGCTTCATGTGCCTGGCCGCGTGGTCCAGAAGACGGTTGATGCTGCGCCGGGTTGTGATGGGAAGCTTCGCCATGGATGCGATTCTACCTGTAATCGGTTGAGTGTTTGCAATATATCCAATACACTGACGACTGTTGCATATGAACGAGGACGAACAATGGAACGCATGGGGATGGTGATCGGGATCGAGCCGGACAAGATCGCGGAATACAAGGCGCTGCATGCCGCGGTATGGCCGCAGGTGCTCGCTAAATTGAGCGAAGCGAATGTGCGCAACTACACGATCTTCCTGCGCGAGCCGGAGAACCTCCTGTTCGGCTACTGGGAATACCATGGCAGCGATTTCGACGCCGACATGCGCAGCGTCGCGGCCGATCCCGAGACGCGCCGCTGGTGGACCTTCTGCGCACCTTGCCAGGTGCCGTTCACCAGCCGCGCCGAGGGCGAACACTGGGCGATGATGCAGCCCGTGTTCCACATGGACTGACCCGGTCGGTCAGCGGGCCGGCTGGTACCGCCATTCGACGTTGTCGGCCGCGACGGCGCCGGCCTGCGTTTCGATCCGGTTGACGCCTTCGGCCAGGCGCACGTCCCAGCTGGCGACGTGGTCAACGACAGGGCGGGCGCCCAAGTCGGCGCCGTTCAGGCGCAGACTGGCGCTGGCCTGGTTGCTGTACACCTTGACCTGTGCCTCCGGCGTCCGGCGCAAGGCATGGCGGCGCGAGGTGATGTGCACCATCGGCTTGCTCGTCCAATTGGCCTGGTACCAGAAATAGGCGTCCTTCCTGATGCTGCGGTCGAAGCTGACCAGACCTTTGTCGTTGAATCCCGCCCGTTCGCCTTCGTTGCGCCCCGACGAAGGGAAGTCGAAGCCGACCCAGACGAAGCTGCTCCACAGCCAGGGCCGCGCCCTGATCTGGCGCCAGGCCGCTTCGTGGTACAGCGCCTGGTACTGCTCGGGATGCCAGCGGCCGCCGGCCTGCGGGCGCCGCGGGGGATCTTCCTCCTGCTGCGCACCGGCGCCGGCGCCGTATTCGCTGATGGCCAGGGGCGTGTCCGGGCGCCTGGCGTGATTCGCATCCAGGAACGGGCCGAGGTCGGCAAACTCCCCGTCATACCAGCCAAAGTAGACGTTCGAGCCGACGGCGTCCGTATGCGAGGCCTGCGGGCCGTCGATGGCGCTGCAGCAGTTGGCGTAGACCGTCGGGCGCGTCGGATCCTCGCGTTGCGCCAGGCGGTGCAACAGGGACAGCAGGCGGGCGCTGTCCGCGTCGGCCCGGTAGATCTCATTGCCCAGGCCCCAGACCATGACGGACGGATGGTTGCGGTTCTGGCGTATCAGTTCGCGCAGCTGCTGCACGCTGTTGGCCTGGAAGGCGGCGCCGCCGTCGATTTCGGCCGTGAGGGGCAGCTCGGTCCAGACCAGCCAGCCGAGACGGTCCGCCAGCTCGTAGGCGTGTTGCGGGTGTTGGTAATGTGCGTAGCGCAGGCCGGTGACGCCCAGGTCCGCCAGGATCCGGTAGTCGGCATCGATCTCGGCGTCCGTCACGGCGGGGCCTTTGCCGGGCGCCATGGTCTGGTGCACGTTGACGCCGTGTACTGCGTACGGCACGCCGTTGAGGAGCAGCCCGCGCTCCGGATCGAGCCGGATATCGCGGATGCCGGACTGGAAGGACAATCGGTCCAGCGCCCGGGTCTGTCCGTCCGCATTGCGCAGCTCGGCCTCGCTGGTGTAGAGATACGGGTCGGTCACGCCTTGCCACAAATGGGGCGCCGGCAGCACGCCGTCCAGGGTCACGGCGGTGACGCTGTGTGGCGCCAAGGTCACGGTCTTGCGCGCGGAAGCGGCCAATCCGCCGGCAGCGTCGCGCAGCCGCGCGGCGACCTCGACCCGCACCGGGCGGTCGCGCTCGTTCGCGACGCGCGCGGTCCATGCCAGCCGCGCCGATGCCGATCCGGCGGGCGTGGCCTCGAGGTAGACGCCGGGACCGCCATGGTCGAGCAGGTCGAAGTGCACGTCGGCGGTGGTAACGAGGCGCACGCCGCGGTACAGGCCGCCGTGCATCGTGTAATCGCCGCCGAGCGGCGCCACTGACTTGTCGCGTGTGTTGTCGACGCGAACCGCGATGGTGTTGCGCCCTCTGGTCAACCAGCGCGTGATGTCGAAGCGAAAGCGCGCAAAGCCGCCCGCGTGGCTGCCCGCGCGGTGGCCGTTGACCCAGACCTCGGCGGCCATCATGGCGCCGTCGAATTCGAGGAAATGGCGCTGCGCCGCACTGCCGCCGGCCTGGCGCGGCAGCAGCAGGGTGCGCCGGTACCAGCCCGCGCCCCGGTAGGCCGCCGCACCGTCGTCCAGGCCCTGGCCGAAGCTGTGGGGCAGGGTGACGTGTTCCCAGCGCGGCGCGCCTTCGCGCCGGAAGTTCCAGTCCGCGTCCAGCGCCAGCACCTGGCGCGCCTGCGCCCACGCCGCCAGCGGAAGCAGCAGCGCCGCCAGGATCGCTATCCTCGCACCCCTCGTCGACATGTCGTTCGGTCCCTGTTGATGTCGCAGCTATTGTCTGGAGCGGCGGCGGGCGCTGCAATTGCGAAAATCCCCACCCCGCATTGTGTTTTTTTCGAAGTCAGGCATGGCCGGCGTGTCGGAGTGGTTTCCCTCGGCGCGACGGTAGCTGATTCGATTGACACTGCCGCGCCGCGCGCCGCACAATCATCTGAAGTGTGCGAGTACGGGAGATGCCGTGCCACGTCCTTCCATCATCCGCAAGGGTAGCGCAGCCAGCCTGGTCAGCCCGAATTGGAGCGATTACGATGGCCTGCGCGCCGCCTTCTCCTGGACGGCGGCGCGGCGCGAGCTGGCGGGCCTGCCCAACGGCGGACTGAACATTGCGCACGAGGCGGTCGACCGCCATGCCGCCGGCTCCTTGCGCGACAAGCCGGCGTTCCGCTTTCTCGGCGCCGATGGCAGCCGGGACCTCAGCTACGGCGCGCTGTCGCTGCTCACCAACCGGTTCGCCAACGTGCTGCGCTCGCTTGGCGTGGGCAAGGGCGAGCGCGTGTTCGTGCTGGCCGGCCGCATTCCGGAGCTGTACGTCGCCGTGCTGGGGAGCTTCAAGAACGGCAGCGTCGCATGCCCGCTGTTCTCCGCCTTTGGCGCGGAACCGCTCGCCACCCGCCTGACCATCGGCGACGCGCGCGTCCTCGTCACCACGGAGTCGCTGTACCTCCGCAAGATCGTGCCGATCCGTTCGCAGCTGCCTGCGCTGCGCCACGTGCTGCTGGTGCGCGCGGAAGACGGCGCCGATCTGCCGGACGGCACGGAGGACCTGGCGCGGCTCCTGGCGGATGCGCCGGAGCAGTTCGAGATCGTCCCCACCGGACCCGAGGACCTGGCGCTGCTGCACTTCACCAGCGGCACCACCGGCACGCCCAAGGGCGCCATGCACGTGCACGGCGCGGTGCTCACGCACTGGGTGAGCGGCAAATACGCGCTCGACCTGCATCCGGACGACATCTTCTGGTGCACGGCGGACCCCGGCTGGGTCACGGGCACGTCCTACGGCATCATCGCACCGCTCTTGCACGGGGTGACCTCCATCGTCGACGCCGCGGACTTCGACGCGGAGCGCTGGTACGGCATCCTTCAGGCCGAGAAGGTAAGCGTCTGGTATACGGCGCCGACGGCGATTCGCATGCTGATGAAGGCGGGCGACGCCATCGCGCACAAGTATGCGTTCCCGGCCCTGCGCTTCATCGCCAGCGTGGGCGAGCCGCTCAATCCCGAGGCGGTCTGGTGGGGCCAGGAAGCGCTCGGCCTGCCGATCCACGACAACTGGTGGCAGACGGAGACGGGCGGCATCATGATCGCCAACACCCCCGGCTTCGACATCAAGCCCGGTTCGATGGGGCGTCCGCTACCGGGCGTCGACGCCTTCATCACCCGGCGCGACGACCGGGGCGAGGTCGAGATCATCACCGCGCCCGACGTGGAAGGCGAACTGGCCCTGCGCCGCGGCTGGCCCGGCATGATGCGCGGCTACCTGAACAACGAGGAGCGCTATCGCAAATGCTTCGCCGGCGAGCTCTACCTGACGGGCGACCTGGCGCGGCGGGATGCGGACGGGTATTTCTGGTTCGTCGGGCGCAGCGACGACGTGATCAAGTCGGCCGGCCACCTGATCGGCCCGTTCGAAGTGGAAAGCGCGCTCATGGAACATCCCGCCGTGGCCGAGGCCGGCGTGATCGGCAAGCCGGAGCCGACCGTCGGGGAGATGGTCAAGGCCTTCGTTTCGCTGCGCACCGGCTATGCGCCGTCGGAAGCCTTGCGCAAGGAGTTGCTCGGCCACGCGCGCAGCCGGCTGGGCGCGGTGATGGCGCCGAAGGAGATCGACTTCGTGGCCTCGCTCCCGCGCACGCGCAGCGGCAAGATCATGCGGCGCCTGCTCAAGGCGCGCGAACTGGGTCTGCCGGAAGGCGACCTGTCCACCCTCGAGTCGGGCGCATGAATCCGGCCGCCGATGCCCTGGCCACCGTCTGGCCGGCCAGCGCGCCGCGCGAACGTGAGTTCTGCCATGCGCTGCTGGCGGACATGCTGCGCATCCGGCGGTTGGAGGAGAAATCGGCCGAGCTGTACGGCGCGGGCAAGATCCGCGGCTTCCTGCACCTGTACGTGGGCGAGGAGGCGGTCGCGGTCGGCGCCCTGCATGCCCTGGCCGCTGAAGACAATATCGTCGCCACCTACCGCGAGCACGGTCACGCGCTGGTGCGCGGCGTGCCCATGACCGCGATCATGGCCGAGATGTACGGCAAGCTGGCCGGCTGCTCGCATGGGCGCGGCGGCTCCATGCACCTGTTCGACCGCGCCACGCATTTCTACGGCGGCAATGCGATCGTCGGCGGCGGCATCGCGCTCGCGGCCGGCCTGGCGCTGGCCGACGCGATGCAGCATGTGGCGCGGGTCAACGCCTGCTTTTTCGGAGAGGGGGCGATGGCCGAGGGCGTCTTCCACGAAACGGCCAACCTGGCCGCCCTGTGGAAGTTGCCCCTGCTGCTCGTGTGCGAGAACAATTTCTATGCGATGGGCACAGCGCTCGGGCGTTCCGAGTCCCAGACCGACTTGTGTGCAAAGGCGGCCAGCTACAACATCGCGACGGGCAGGGCGGATGGGATGGACGTGCTGGCCGTGCATGCAGCGGTGGCCGCGGCCGCGGCCCACGTGCGCTCCGGCGCCGGTCCGTTCTTCCTCGAGTGCCAGACCTACCGCTTCCGCGCGCACTCCATGTTCGACCCGGACCTGTACCGGGACCCGGCCGAGATCGAGGCGTGGAAGCAGCGCGGGCCGCTGCACGCGTTCTCGGCGCGCCTCAAGGCCGAGGGCAAGCTGACCGAGGAGGAGTTCCTGGCGCTGGACGCGGCCGCCGGGCGCGAAGTCGACGCGGCGGTCGCCTTCGCCGAGGCGGCGGCGTGGGAACCGGTCGCGGACCTGGCCAGGGACCTGCTGGGCACGGAGCCGGCATCATGAAGATGAGCTACCGCGAAGCCATGCGCGCGGCCCTGCGCGAAGCCTTGCTGGCCGACCCGCGCGTGTTCCTGATGGGGGAGGACGTTGGCAAGTATGGCGGCACCTACGCCGTGTCCAAGGGCTTCCTCGACGAGTTCGGGCCCGAGCGCATCCGCGACACGCCCTTGTCCGAGCTGGGTTTCGTCGGCGCGGGGATCGGCGCGGCGGTCGGCGGCATGCGGCCGGTGGTCGAGATCATGACCGTCAATTTCAGCCTGCTCGCGCTCGACCAGATCGTCAACACGGCGGCTACCCTGCGCCACATGTCGGGCGGCCAGTTCGGCGTGCCCCTGGTGATCCGGATGGCGACCGGCGCCGGCCGCCAGCTGGCGGCCCAGCATTCGCACAGCCTGGAAGGGTGGTACGCCCACATTCCCGGCATCCGGGTGCTGGCGCCGGCGACGGTGGCCGATGCGCGCGGCATGCTGGCGCCCGCACTGGCCGATCCGGACCCGGTCATCATCTTCGAGCACGCGCAGCTGTACAACATGGAGGAGGAGTTCGGCGACACGCCGCCGCCGGCCGCGTGCCCGATCAGCGGCGCCGCGGTGCGCCGCGCCGGCCGCGACGTCAGCCTGATCGCGTATGGCGGCTGCGTGCCGAAGGCCTTGCTGGCTGCCGAGCAGCTGGCCGCCGCCGGCATCGAGGCCGAGGTGGTCGACCTGCGCGTGCTGCGTCCGCTCGATACGGAAACCATCGCCGCATCGGTGCGGCATACGCGGCGAGCGGTAGTCGTCGACGAGGGCTGGAAGAGCGGCAGCCTGGCGGCAGAAGTCGTCGCGCGCATCATGGAGCACGCTTTCTACGACCTCGATGCGCCGGTGGCGCGCGTGTGCAGCGCCGAAGTGCCGGTGCCGTATGCGCGCCACATGGAACTGGCCGCGCTGCCGCAGGCCGAGGGCATCGCGGCCGCAGCGCGTGGGCTGATGGGGCAGGCATGATCGAATTCAAGCTCCCTTCGCTCGGTTCCGACATGGACCAGGGCAAGCTGCTCGCCTGGCACGTCAAGCCGGGCGACGCCGTCGCGCGCGGCCAGGTGGTGGCGGTGGTCGACACCTCGAAAGCGGCGGTCGATGTCGAAGCCTGGAACGAAGGCACGGTACTCGAATTGGTGGTGCAGCCCGGTGAGACGGTGCCGGTCGGCGCCGTGCTGGCGACCCTGATCGAGCCGGGCGAGACGCCCGAACACGCCCGCCAGGCGCCGCGCAGCCCGCGCGCCGCCGTGGCAGCGCCCGCGGTGCCGGAGGGCGCGGCGGCGCAGCTGCCGGCGGCGGCCCCGCCGGGCCGGCGGCGCGTGTCGCCGGCGGCGCGCAAGCATGCCGAGGACGCGGGTATCGATATCGACACCGTCGCCGGGACGGGGCCCGACGGCGCGGTGACGCTGCAGGATGTCGAACGGGCCATCCATGCGCCGCCGCCAGCCCCTGTAGAGGCCGACCGCCAACGCGAGATGCGCAAGTCGATCGCCGCCGCGATGAGCCGGTCCAAGCGCGAGATCCCGCACTACTACCTGAGCGAAACGGTGCCGATGCGGCGCGCGCAGGACTGGCTGGCTGCGGCCAATGCCCGGCGGCCCGTCACCGAGCGCGTGCTGATGGCGGCGCTGCAGCTGAAGGCGGTCGCGCTCGCGCTGCAGGACTATCCGGACCTGAACGGCTTTTACCGCGATGGCGCGCACCAGGCCTCGGCCCAGGTGCACGTCGGTGTCGCCATTGCGCTGCGGCAGGGCGGCCTGATCGCGCCGGCCCTGTTCGACGTGGCGACCAAGCCGCTGGAGCAGCTGATGCGCGAATTGTCCGACCTGGTGCGGCGCGCCCGTGCTGGCTCTTTGCGCAGCTCCGAAATGTCGGCGCCGACCATTACCGTGACCAACCTGGGCGACCAGGGCGTCGAGGCCGTGTTCGGCGTGATCTATCCGCCACAGGTCGCGCTGGTCGGCTTCGGGCGGATCGCGGAGCGGGCCTGGGCCGGGGACGGGGGACTGTTCTGCATGCCGGTCACCACCGCCAGCCTGGCGGCCGACCATCGGGTGTCGGATGGCCATCGCGGCGCGCTGTTCCTGGCCAGCCTGCGCGAGCGCCTGCAGCATCCGGACGAACTGTGAGGGGAGGGGAGCATGAACGAGGAGGCGTTGTTGGCGGGCGTAATGGCGGAATTGACGTCGATCGCACCCGAAGTGAGCCCGGCCGCCCTGGCGCGCACCAAGCTGCTGCGCGAGCAGGTCGACCTTGATTCGATGGACTGGCTAAACTTCCTGATCGGCCTGCACCAGCGCTTCAAGGTGGATATTCCCGAGTCCGATTACGCCGGACTGCGCACCCTCGATGACCTGCTCGGCTATCTGGGCGCGCGGGTGGCGTGACTATCTTGAGGAGACGGTGATGAGCACATTGATGAAGATGGCCCTCGGCAAGATGGGGCGGCTGCGTCCCAAGCCTGCGGTGGGTCAGACCGAATCGGCAATTGCGCTGCCGGCGCCGGAGCGCCAGGGCGGAATGGCGCTGATGGAGGCGTTGGCGGCGCGGCATTCGGCGCGCGAGTTCGCGCCGCGCGAGCTGCCGCTGCCGCTGTTGTCCGCGCTGCTGTGGGCAAGCTGCGGCGTGAACCGGCCGGATGGCGGCCGCACCGTTCCCAGCGCCATGAACGCGCGGGAGGTCGACGTGTTCGTCGCGCTGCCGCGCGGCGCCTACCGTTACGATCCGGCCGGGCAAAAGCTCGAACTGGTGGCGGCGAGCGACCTGCGCCGCATCACGGGTTACCAGGATTTCGTCGATGATGCGCCGCTGGACCTGGTGTACGTGGCCGACCACACGCGGATGCGCCTCGTCCCGGTCGAGAAGCGGGCCGCATACGCCAGCGTGGCGGCCGGTGCGATGGCCCAGAACGTCTATCTGTTCGCCGCGGCGAACGGCCTGGCCACCGTGCTGAGGGCCTGGATCGACCGGGAGGCGATCGCCGATGCCCTGGGCCTGTCGCACGACCAGGAGGTGCTGCTGTCGCAAACCGTCGGTTTTCCGTCCAAGGTACACTGAAAAGGCCGTTTCACGCCTTGCAGGGCGGGATTCGTCGGAATTTCCGGCGCCCTGGAGGCCCGCTCGCTACGATTCCCCACGCTTATCAACATCCATGGGGAATCGAACTATGCGTGTCACCAAATCCATCTTTGCCGCCGTGGCCCTCCTGGCGGGCTTCGGCGCCGCGTCAGCCGGCGGCATGGACGTGAAGACGCGCCAGCTGCAGGACCTTGATGCGGCCCGCGCCGATTATGTCCTTGCCAGCATGGCGTTTTCGGAGGAAAGCCGCGCCCGCGCCCTGAAGGCATTGGACGCCGCGCGCGCCCGGGCCGGGTCGATGAGCGAGGCCGAATTCACCCTCGTGCTGGCGCGTCTGGCCGCGCTGGCGAACAACGCGCACGACGAACTGGTCCTGAACAAGCACCAGACCGGGCCGCGCCTGCCGCTGCGCCTGGCCTGGTTCGGCGACGAACTGGTGGTCGCCCTGAGCGCACCGAACCTGCCCGAGCTGGCCGGCGCCCGTGTCGTCCAGCTGGGTGGCAAGAAGGTCGGGGAGCTGCCGGCCATCGCCCGTGAACTGATCGGCGGCCCGGATCAGTTCATCCGGGCCAACTCGACCTGGCTGTGGGAAAACCCGGAGTTCTTGACCGTGCTGGGTTTCCAGACGGACCACGGCCGCGTGCGCGCCAGCTTCGTCCTGCGCGATGGGCAGACGGTCGAACGCACTCTCGATCCGGTCGACGCCGCGCAGGTGCCGCCTGCCTCCGTGAGCGAACTGCTGCGCGGCGCGCGCATCGCGCCGCCTTCCGGCGCGGCCTGGAATTCGCCGCGCCTGGGCGCGCCGATTCCCCTGTCGATGCAGGAGCCGGGCAAGCTGTTCCGCGCGATCCGGCTGCCCGCCTACGATACCCTGTACGTCCAGTTCCGCGCCAATCTCGACCGCGACAACGGGCGCGAGCTGGGCAAGTTTGCGGGCGATACGGCCGCGCTGGCGATGAAGATGCGCCCGCGCTTCATCGTCCTCGACGAGCGTTATAACGGTGGCGGCAATACAGACCTGACCCGCGAACTGATGAAAGTGCTGGCCGACGCGGCGCGCGACAAGCTCTATATCTTCACGAGCGAGCAGACCTTCTCGGCCGGAATCGCGTCGAGCGCGATCGCCAAGCAGGCGGCGGGGTCAAAAGCCCGTGTCGTCGGCGCCCCGGTCGGCGACCGCCTGCGCTGGTGGTCCGAGAACCCGTCGCGTTGCCTGCCGAACAGCGGCCACTGCTTCCGGCCTTCCTACGGCTTGTGGGATCTGAAGAAGGGCTGCGCGCAGGAGCAGGGCTGCTTCGGGGACGCCTATGAAGTCAAGGTCGACACGATGGAGCCGGATATCGCCGCGCCCCTGACGGCCGCCGACTGGCTGGCCGGTTACGATGCGGCCCTGATGGCCGCGGCGGCGGACGCCATGCAGGCCGGCTCGCACTGACGCTGCCGTCAGGCCCCGGCTCTCTCTCCGGGGCGCAGGGTGAGGACGCGCACGCCGTCGGCGGTCACGGCCACGGTGTGCTCGAACTGGGCGGACAGCTTGCCGTCGATGGTCACGACCGTCCAGCCATCGTCTTCGGTGTCCACGGCGTGGCCGCCCTGGTTGAGCATGGGCTCGATGGTGAAGACCATGCCTTCGCGCAGCGTGAGGCCGGTATTCGGTTTGCCCCAATGGAGCACTTCCGGCGCTTCGTGCATCTCGCGCCCGATGCCGTGGCCGCAGTATTCGCGGACCACCGAGTAGCCGGCCTGGCGCGCGTGGCGCTTGATCGCATGGCCGATGTCGCCCAGCCGGGCGCCCGGACGGACGGCGCGGATGCCCTTCCACAGCGCCTCGTGGGTGGTCTTCACGAGGCGCCGGGCCGCGGGCGACACCTCGCCCACCAGGTAGGTCTTGCTGGAGTCGGCGATAAATCCATTCTTCTCCAGCGTGATGTCGAAGTTGACGATGTCGCCGCTGCGCAGGACGTCTTTCGCCGCCGGCACCCCATGGCAGACGACGTGGTTGGGAGACGAATTCAGCGCGTAGGCGAATCCGTACTGGCCTTTGCTGGCCGGCCGCGCCTGCAGCTCGTTGACGATGAAGCTGTCGACCAGGTCGTTCACTTCCAGCGTCGACATGCCGATCAGGTCCAGCTGGTCCAGATGGCAGAACACCTTGGCCAGCAGCGCGCCGGATTCGGCCATCAATGCGATTTCTTGCGGACTCTTGATCATCCGCCGATTATAGCCGACCGGTCAGGTCAGCCCAGGTGCAGGAAGGGCAGGTCGGGCAGGGGCGTCCCCTGGGTGAACGGCGAACCCATGAACCACAGCCCGAGGCCCTGGACGTCGCCGATCAGGTGGGCCGCCTGCAGCACCGTGCCGTGTGCCGGCAAGGGTGCGGGGTCGTCATTGGAAGGCAACTCGGCCCAGGGCGCCAAGGGAACGCCCAGGTCGAGCTGCGTGCCATTCGGTCCGTTCAGCCAGGTACCGATCAACGCTTCGTAGCCCACCTTGAGCTGGGCGTTCGTGATGTGGTGGGCCGCGTCGATGATTTGTCCGGCCGTGACATGGTCGTCTCCCAGATAGGCCAGCAGGGCGGCGATGGCGAGCGCTTCCCCGGCCGGCGCCGCGCCGTCCTGGTGAGCGTGGTACTGCCCCGCGGCGTTCCCTTCCATGATGTCCTCCTGTGTGCTCGAAAAACGCATCGTGCGCCGCACGGCAGCGCGTGTTTTGACGGCGGGCCGGTCAGCAATTGACGGTTGCGGAGGGCGGGGCGGGCGATTCCGCTCTATGTTGTCGAGGTCGTCTACTTTGCGGGAGCCTTCCATGGGCTGGCTGGATGCGGCGCGCGTGCTCGCCATCTTCGCGGTCGTTTTGCTGCATGCCGCGGCGGCGGTAGTCACGCAGGCGCCACACGGTTCGTCCGCCTGGTGGTACGGGAATGTCTACGACGCGCTGGTGCGCTGGTGCGTGCCCGTGTTCGTGATGATCAGCGGCGCCTTGCTGCTACGGGACGGGAAGGGCGAGCCGGTGGCGGCCTTCTACCGCAAACGCGTCGCCCGCATCGCCGTGCCGCTGGCCGCATGGACGCTGATCTTTCTCGCCTGGACCGCGTTCAAGGCGCACCGCAACGGCACGGGCTTCGATTGGCGGGAAGCGGTACGGAGCACGCTGGCGGGCACGCCTTACTACCATCTCTGGTTCCTGTACATGATCGTCGGGCTGTATCTGTTCACGCCCTTCGTGCGGGTCCTGGCCGCCAACGCGCGCCGGGACCAGCTCTGGCTCCTGACGGTGCTGATGTTCGCGCTCGCAGCGCTGTACCCGCTGGCGGGGACGACGGAGGGCATGCCCTTCGTGTACTGGTTCCTGTCGTATCTCCCGTACTTTCTGTGCGGGCATCTCATGGCGACCAGCGAACGGGGAGGCGAGGCGCTCGCCATCGAGGTGTATCTCATGGCGGCGGCGCTGACGGCATTCGGCTGCTACGCGGCGGGGCTGTACTTCTACGACTACCTCAGCGTGACCGTGATTCCGATGTCGCTGGCCGTGTTCGCGCTCCTGAAGTCGTCGGACTGGCGGCGGGCGGGTGCGCTGGCCCCGTACGTCTTGGGCGTCTACCTGGTGCACCCGGTCTTCCTGGAGCTGTTCGGCTACTTCGTGTTCAAGCCGGAAGCGCACTTCCCCTTGCTGTCGATTCCCTTCATTGCGGTGGTCGCCTTCGTTTTGTCGCTGGCGACGAGTGTGGCATTATCCCGAATCCCGCTGTTGAACAGGATTGTGTAGTGACCGATGAATTGCGCGCCGCCGCCCAGCGCTGCCTGGCGGAGACGGACCCCGAAACGAAGACGGCGGCGGTGATCGCGCTGGCCGCGGCCGTCGCTGCCGGCTGTTGCGTACTCGACGCCACGGCCGTGCTGCAGGAGGAGCCTGGTGCGATTCCCGGCCGCCCCGCGCGGCCGGAGCTGGTGCCGCCCCGCCTGGTGGGCCGGCGCTCGATGGCGACCGTGGAGGGCAGGGCGATGCTGATCCACGCGCTGGCGCACATCGAATTCAATGCCGTCAACCTCGCGCTGGACGCGGTGTGGCGCTTCTCCGGCATGCCGGAGCGCTTCTATCTGGACTGGCTGCGCGTCGCGCACGAGGAGGCCACGCACTTCCGGCTGCTCGATGGGCACTTGGGCACCATGGGCTACCGCTACGGGGACTTCGCGGCCCACGACAGCCTGTGGGAGATGGCACGGAAAACGCGCGGCGACATCCTCGCGCGCATCGCACTGGTGCCGCGCACGCTCGAAGCGCGCGGGCTCGATGCGATTCCTGGCGTGCGCGCCAAGCTGGCGCAGGCGGGGGACGCGGCCGGCGCGGCCATCCTGGACATCATCCTGCGCGAAGAAATCGGCCACGTGGAGATCGGCAACCGCTGGTATTCCTTCCTGTGCCGCGAGCGTGGCCTCGATCCCGAGCCGACTTATGATGCGCTGGCCGCGCGCTACGAGGCGCCGGTCCTGAAAGGCCCGTTCAACCTGGAAGCCCGGCGCCAGGCCGGCTTCAGCGACGCGGCGCTGGAGCGTTTCGCTGGCTGACATGACGGACTGCGGTTTCCTGCTTACCCGCCACTGGCGCGATACCGGGGCGGGCGTCGACATCGAGTTCTGGCTGGCGACCGATGACGGCCCGCGCCTGGTGCGCCTGCCGCCGCAGCCGGCCGTCGCTTTCATCCCCGCCGAACAGCGCGGTGCGGTCGAGGCGGTGCTGCAAGGCCAGCGCGGCTGGGACCTGCGGCCGCTGGCGCTGACGGATTTCCAGCATCGTCCGGTGCTGGGACTGTACTGCAACCAGTACCGCCAGCTGCTGCGCTTCGAAAAGCGTCTGCGCCAGCACGGCGTGGATGTCTACGAAGCGGACGTGCGGCCGCCCGAGCGCTATCTGATGGAGCGCTTCATCACGGCGCCCGTGCGTTTCGACGGCAAGGGTACATTCCGGCCGGACGCCGCCTACCGGCCGACGCTGAAGACGGTGTCGCTCGATATCGAAACCACCTTCGCCGGCGAACTGTATTCCATCGCGCTGGAAGGCTGCGGCCAGCGCCAGGTCTACATGCTGGGTCCACCCAACGGACCGGACGTCCAGCCCGATTTCGCGCTGGAATACTGCGCCACGCGCCTGGAACTGCTGGAACGGCTGGAAGCCTGGTTCCAGCGCCACGATCCGGACGCGATCATCGGCTGGAACCTGATCCAGTTCGACCTGCGCGTGCTGCAGCAGAACGCGGACCGGGTGGGGCATCCGCTGCGCCTTGGCCGCGACGGCAGCCCGATGGATTGGCGCGAGCACAGCGCCAAACAGGAGCACTTCTTCGTCGCCATCGCCGGGCGGCTCGTCATCGACGGCATCGAAGCCCTGCGCTCCGCGACCTGGAGTTTTCCCTCGTTTAGCCTGGAATATGTGGCGCAGGCGCTGCTTGGCGAGGGCAAGGCGGTCGACAACGCCTACGACCGGATGGACGAAATCGACCGCATGTTTGCCGAGGACAAGCCAGCCCTGGCCCGCTACAACCTCAAGGACTGCGAACTGGTCACGCGCATCTTCGCCAAGACCGGCCTCATGTCCTTCCTGCTCGAACGCGCCAGCGTGACCGGGCTGGCGGCGGACCGCAGCGGCGGTTCGGTCGCCGCTTTCGAACACCTGTACATGCCGGTCATGCACCGCCAGGGCCATGTGGCGCCGAACATCGGCGACGTCACCGGCGGGGAAAGCCCCGGCGGCTTCGTAATGAATTCGCGCTCGGGCCTGTACGACTCGGTCCTCGTGCTCGATTACAAAAGCCTGTACCCGTCCATCATCCGCACCTTCCTGATCGATCCCGTCGGCCTGATCGAAGGCCTGCGCGAGGACCCGGCGCAGACCGTGCCCGGTTTTCTTCACGCACGTTTCTCGCGCACCCGCCACTGCCTGCCGGGGATCGTCAGCCGCGTGTGGCAGGGGCGGGAAGCGGCCAAGCGGGAACGCAACCAGCCGCTGGCCCAGGCGCTGAAGATCATAATGAATGCCTTCTACGGCGTGCTGGGATCGGGCGGCTGCCGCTTCTTCGATCCGCGCCTGGCGTCCTCCATCACGCTGCGCGGGCACCAGATCATGCACCGCACGCGCGAGCTGATCGAAGCGCAGGGCTACGACGTGATCTATGGCGACACCGATTCCACCTTCGTCTGGCTGGGGCGCGCGCACGACGAGGACGAGGCCGGACGCATCGGCCGCGAATTGGTTGATATGGTCAACGATTGGTGGCGCGTGCACCTGCGCGCCGAGCTGGGTCTGGACAGCGCGCTCGAACTGGAGTTCGACACGCACTACCGGCGCTTCCTGATGCCGACCGTGCGCGGCTCGGACGAAGGCAGCAAGAAGCGCTACGCGGGCCTGGTGCGCCAGCCGGACGGCGGCGAGGAGGTCGTCTACAAGGGCCTGGAGACCGTGCGCACGGACTGGACACCGCTGGCACAGCAGTTCCAGCAAGGGCTGTACAGCCGGATCTTCAAGGGCGAGCCGTACGCGGACTACGTGCGCGACTATGTCGCCGCCACGCTGCGCGGTGAACTGGACGAGCTGCTCGTCTACCGCAAGCGGCTGCGCCGGCCGCTCGAAGACTACCAGCGCAACGTGCCGCCGCACGTGCGCGCGGCCCGGGTGGCGGACGAGTTCCACGTGGCGCAGGGGCGGCCTCCCCAGTACCGCAACGGCGGCTGGATCCGTTACCTGATGACGGTGGCCGGGCCGGAACCGCTGGAAACGCGGAGTGCTCCCATCGATTACGCGCACTATCTCAGCCGCCAGCTCGAGCCGGTTGCCGATGCCATCCTGCCATTTCTAGGCGATAACTTCGCCGGCCTCACCAGCCCCCAGCAAACGCTCTTCTGAGCAGGGCAAATTCACCTTCCATTCGTGCGCTCCCCCCGCACCGGCACGCCTAATATGGCTGGGCATGGTTGTGGATTTCAGGCATTAGTTCTTGCCTCAGCGGGCAATGTATTGATGCCGATTCGGTTAGCTTGACAAAGTTACCATCTGTTTCGTTGACCATACGGTAACAAAACAACTAGATTTGTTTTGATGAAACTGTTCGAGTTCGCCAG
>DASRUW010000691.1:0-2648 GCA_035655255.1 Telluria sp.
AGGGCGTCCGCCAGCTGGGCGCGGGCTTCGGCCGCAGCTGCAGCCCGTTGCAGCAGCGCATCCCAGCGGGGCCAGTCGGCCGCGAGCGGCCGAACCGTGGCATGCCTCTCGATCCATTCGGCGTTCGCCGCCACGCGCGCATCGAGCCGCGCGCGGCGCTCTTGCAGTTCGGTGTGAGTCTGGCGTGCCGCGTCCTGGGCCGCGGTTGCGGACTGGCAGACGGAGCGCGCCTGTTCCAGCCCCGGTTGCAGCGCCTTGATGCGGGCGTCCAGCGCCTTGGCTTCATCGAGTTGCGGCGTGGCCACCTGCAGCGCCGCTTCGGCGCCGCGCAACTGAGCCTCGCCGTCGGCCAGCGCCGCACTGGCTGCCGCGGCGGCGCTATCTGCCTGTTCGACCAGCCGGGCTGCGGCAGCGGTGCGCATCGCACAAGCCTCCTCTTCGGCGGCGAGTCGGGCGCACTCCATCAGCAGCGGACGGGCCGGCTGCACGGCTTCGATCTGGGCGAGTTGGGCGCGCCGCTCCTGCGCGGTCGCGCGGGCATTGTTCGATTCCACCAGCGCGGCTTGCGCCGCCGCGATGCCGTCAGCGAGGCGGGCGTCCTCCTCCAGCCAGCGGGCCTGTCCTTCCAGCTCCTGGCGGCGGGCGTCGGCGGCAGCGAATTCGGCGAGCGCCGCTTCCAGCTTCGCTTCCAGCGCGCTGCGCGCGTCGGCGTCCAGCGGCAGCCGGTCTTTCAGGCGCCCGGCCAAGGCCGCCAGCGCCGCCTGCTCCTGCTTGTGGCGTTCGAAGGCGCGGCGCGACAGCTCGGAATAGATGGAGCTGCCGGTCAGGGTCTCGAGCAGTTCGCCGCGCTCGTTCTCGTCGGCCTTGAGGAAGGCGGAAAACTCGTTCTGTGCAAGCAGCACGGCGCGCGTGAACTGTTCGAAGCTCAGGCCGACGCGGGCGGCGATCTCCTGCAAGGTTTCCTTCTTCTTGCGCCCGATTGGTTCCTCGTTCGGCAGGCGCATCAGCGTAAGCACCGAATCCTGCAAGGCACCGTTGGCACGGCCATAGGCCCGGCGCACGCTCCAGCGCGCGCGGTAGGGCTGCCCGTCACTGCCCACGAAATCGACCTCGGCGTAACCCTCGGCGGCGCCGCGGCGCAGCAGGGTGCGCGTGTCCTGGGCGGCCACGGTGTCGTCGCCCACGTCCGGCACCAGGCTGCGGTTGCTGCGCAGGAGGCGCGGCGTGGCGTCGTACAGCGCCAGGCACAAGGCATCGAGCAGCGTGCTCTTGCCGGCGCCGGTCGGGCCGCTGATGGCGAACAGGCCGGCGTCGCCAAGCGGACCGCGGTCGAAGTCCACCACGAACTCGGTCGCCAGCGAGGCGAGGTTCTTGCCCGCGATGCGCAGGATCTTCATGCCTGCTCCCCGGGCAGGGACAGTTCGGCAAAGGCGGCCAGCAGGTCGTCCGGTGCTTCCGCTCCGTAGCGGTCGCGGTACAGGCGTTTGAAGATGTCGTCCGGTTGCAGCGCCGCGAGCTGGTCGAGCGACAGCGCGGGCTCGTCGCCCTGGCCGGCCCTGCGCGTCGGCTCGATGCGCGCCAGGCGCACGGGTTTGTCTTTCAGCGCGGCTTCGACGCGGGCGCGCAAGCCTGGCTCGGGGCCGTCGAGGAGGACGCGCACTTCCAGATAGGGATAGGTCTGGGGATCCGCCGCATCCAATTCGAGCTGGGCCAGTTCCGCCAAGGCTTCCTCCACCGGCGCCGGCGTCGATGGCACGCGCAGCAGTTCGACGGCGCGCGGCACCGGCAGGGGGACGATCTCCCGTACGGCGCCGGCGGCCAGCTCGATGCGCAGCACCTGGTGCTGGTAGGCGGTTTCGGAAAACGACAGGGGCAGCGGGCTGCCGCTATAGCGCACATGTTCGCGCTGGCCGACGCGCTGGGCCAGGTGCAGGTGGCCGAGGGCGGCATACGCAATGTCGTCGTGGAACACGGAGACCGGCAACGCCTCGCTGCCGCCGATCACGATGCGGCGCTCCGAATCTGGCGAGGCCTGGCTGGACACCATGTGGCAGTGACCCATGCAGACGATGGCCTGGCCCGGTGCGCGCCGCGCCTGCGCGAGCGCGAACAGGTCGCGGTACAGGTCGGCCACGGCCGCCGCGTACGGGTCCTGGCCCGGGTCGAGCTGCGCGGGACGCGGAAGGTCGCCGGGACGCACGAAGGGGACGGCCAGGCACCACGCACCCACGGCGCCGGCCCGGTCGCGCAGGGGCACGATCATGCGCTCCAGGTCGAGCGTGCCGTCCGCCGCCCGCACCGCGCCGATCACGGTGCAGCCGTGCAGCTCCAGCAGGGGCCCGGGCGCTTCCAGGCGCGCGGGCGAATCGTGATTGCCGCCGATGACGACGACCTGCAGGCCCGGTGCGCGCTGGCCGGCCTGCTGCAGGAAGCGATACAACTGGCGCTGGGCGCTGGCCGGGGGATTGGCATTGTCGAAAATATCGCCCGCCACCAGCAGCACGTCGATCGCTTCGCTTGCGAGCGTGTCGAGCAGCCAGTCGAGGAAGCGCTGGTGCTCGTAGGTTCGTTCGTAGTTGTGCAGGGTCTGGCCGAGATGCCAGTCGGAGGTGTGCAGCAGACGCATAGGGCCGTACTATAGCAGAGCG
>DASRUW010000692.1:0-2046 GCA_035655255.1 Telluria sp.
CTCGCGCAAGGCGCCCGCGCCCGGCGCGCCCAGTTGTCCTACCGGGTCGAGCACGAGGTAGCCGCGCTCGACGCCATCGCCGCCAGCTTCGCCTCCGCAGAGCATGCCGCGCCGGCGCCGGCCGACGGCCCGACGCCGGTCTTCGTGGTCGGACTGCCGCGCAGCGGCACCACCCTGGTCGAACGCATCCTTGGCTCGCATTCCTTGGTCGGCAGCGTCGGTGAGGTCAACAACTTGGCGTTCGCGGTGATGCAGCTGGCGGCCGGCCCGGGCGGCAAGCTCGGCATGATCGCGCGGGCGGCGCGGGCCGACCCGCGCCGGCTGCAGGAGACCTACCTGCGCGGCCTCGGCGGCTACGGCGTGGCCAAGCCTTACCTGATCAACAAGACGCCGGAAAACTACCTCTACCTCGGTCTGATCGCGCGCAGCATGCCGCAGGCGCGGGTGCTGCACCTGCACCGGCACCCGCTGGACAGCTGCTTCGCCATGTACAAGACCCTGTTCAGGATGGGCTACCCCTATTCCTACAGCCTGGAAGACCTGGGCCAGTATTACCTGGCCTACCACCGCCTGATGGCGCACTGGCGGGCCACGGTTCCCGCCAGCTTCATCGACGTCGGCTACGAGAGCCTGGTGGCGGACCAGGAGGGCGCGACCCGGCGCATGCTGTCCTATTGCGGCCTCGACTGGGAGGACGGCTGCCTGGACTTCCACCGCAACGCCGCGCCTTCCGCCACGGCCAGCGCGGCCCAGGTCCGGCGCCCGCTCTACCGGTCCGCCGTCGCGCGCTGGCGCCGCTACGAGCGCCAGCTCCAGCCCCTGGCCGACTTCCTCACCGCGCACGGCATCGACTGTGCCTGACCCTATCTCCTCATGACACTCCTCTTCTCCCGCCGCGTCGCGCCGGATGGCATCGCGGCGCGCGTCCTGCTGTCCTTCCTGGCGAGCGCAGGCCTGTTCTACGTCAACATCATGCCGGCCCTGATCGACGGCCTGAAGGTCGGCCTCGGCTTCAGCAGCCAGCAGGCCGGCCAGGTCGGCGCCTTCAACATGTACGGCGGGGCCTGCGGCGCGCTGCTGATCAGCTTCGTGGTGGGGCGCCTGTCCTGGCGCCGGGCCGCGCGCGCGCTGCTGGCCGGCCTGGTGCTGGCGGACCTGGCCTCGATGCAGGTGAGCACGCCGGCGCTCCTGATGACGGTGCGCTTCGTCCATGGCGTGATGGGCGGCATGCTGGTCGGGATCGGCTTCTCGGTGTTCGCGCGCGGCAGCCAGCCGGACCGCACCTTCGGGGTCCTGCTGGTGGTGCAGACCGTGTGCGGCGGGCTCGGGGTGCTCCTGCTGCCTCCCCTCGTGCCGCTGTACGGCAGCGCCGTCATGTACCTCGCGCTGGTCGGGTTCTCCGGCCTGACGATGCTGATGCTCGCCTTCCTGCCCGACTACCCGGCGCGCTCGGCGCATGCCGGCGCCGCCGCCCGGGGCCGCTCCGGCTGGGCGCTGGCGGGGGCGCTGGCCGGCGTGTTCCTGTTCCAGGCGGCGAACATGGCGCTGTATGCCTACATCATCGGCCTGGGCAAGAGCGCGGGCCTGGCCCCGGCCTTCGTCAGCAGCACCCTGGCGGTGGCCAACTGGATCGGGGCGCTGGGCGCCGTGCTGGTGGTCGTGATGTCGACCCGCTTCGGCATCTTCTGGCCCATCGTCGGCGCCATCGTGGTCGACAGCGTGGCCAGTGCGGCCTTCATGCACAGCCGGATCGAGTGGATCTGGATCGGGGCCAACCTCGTGTCGGGCATGGCCTGGAATTTCGGCATCGCCTACCTGCTCGGCATGTGCGCCCGCTTCGACGCCGGCGGCAAGTCGGCGGTGTGGGCCGGCTTCGCCTCCAAGGTGGGCCTGGCATCGGGGCCGATGCTCGGCTCCTTCCTGGTCGGGCAGGACAGCTACGGCCGCCTGATCCTGATGGCCGTGCTGTGCCTGGGCCTGTCGACCGTGGCCGCGGGCGCGCCGGCCCTGTGGCTCGACCGCCGCCAGTGGGCGCGGGCCGGCGCC
>DASRUW010000693.1:0-4607 GCA_035655255.1 Telluria sp.
GCATTGCAGGACCACCGACACGATGTTCTTGCCAATGTCGTGCACGTCGCCCTTGACCGTGGCAATCACGATCTTGCCCTTCGGTTTTGCAGCGATGCCCGTCTTTTCTTCTTCGAGGCGTTTCTCTTCTTCGATAAACGGAATCAGGTGCGCAACGGCCTGCTTCATCACACGCGCCGATTTCACCACCTGAGGCAGGAACATCTTGCCCTGGCCAAAGAGGTCGCCGACGATGTTCATGCCGTCCATGAGCGGGCCTTCGATCACGTTGATCGGGCGGCCGCCGCGCGCCAGCACCAGCTGGCGCATTTCCTCGGTGTCCTCGACGATCCACTGCGTGATGCCGTGCACCAGGGCGTGCGACAGCCGCTTCTCGACCGGTTCGCCGCGCCATTCGAGGTTCTGGGTCTCCTGCTTGCCGCCGGCCTTCAAGGTGGCGGCGAATTCGATCATGCGCTCGGTGGCGTCGGGGCGGCGGTTCAGCACCACGTCCTCGACCCGCTCGCGCAGCTCGGCCGGCAGCTCGTCGTACACGCCGATCATGCCGGCGTTGACGATCCCCATGGTCATGCCGGCCTTGATGGCGTGGTACAGGAACACGGTGTGGATCGCCTCGCGCGCCGGATCGTTGCCGCGGAAGCTGAACGACACGTTCGACACGCCGCCCGACACCTTCGCGTGCGGCAGGTTCTGGCGGATCCAGCGCGTCGCTTCGATGAAGTCCACCGCGTAGTTGTTGTGCTCTTCGATGCCGGTGGCGATGGCGAAGATGTTCGGGTCGAAGATGATGTCCTCGGGCGGGAAGCCCACCACCTCGGTCAGCACCTTGTAGGCGCGGGCGCAGATCTCGGTCTTGCGCGCGAAGGTGTCGGCCTGGCCCTGCTCGTCGAAGGCCATGACGATGACGGCGGCGCCGTAGCGGCGGCACAGCTTGGCCTGGCGGATGAATTCCTCCTCGCCTTCCTTCATCGAGATCGAGTTCACCACCGACTTGCCCTGCACGCACTTGAGGCCCGCTTCGATCACCGACCACTTGGACGAGTCGATCATGATCGGCACGCGCGAAATGTCCGGTTCCGAGGCGATCAGGTTCAGGAAGCGCGTCATGGCGGCGACCGAATCGAGCATCGCCTCGTCCATGTTGATGTCGATGATCTGGGCGCCGTTCTCGACCTGCTGGCGCGCCACCGACAGGGCCTCGTCGTACTGCTCGTTGAGGATCATGCGGGCGAAGGCCTTGGAGCCGGTCACGTTGGTGCGCTCGCCCACGTTCACGAACAGCGAGCTGTCGTCCACGACGAACGGTTCCAGGCCCGACAGGCGCAGGGCCAACGGCACCTCGGCCGGCTTGCGCGGCGCGGCGTCCTTGAGCAGGTTCGCGATGGCGGCGATGTGCTCCGGCGTGGTGCCGCAGCAGCCGCCGGCCACGTTCACGAAGCCGGCGTCGGCGAATTCGCGCAGCAGGGCCGAGGTGTCCGCGGGCAGCTCGTCGAAGCCGGTCTCGCTCATCGGATTGGGCAGGCCGGCGTTGGGGTAGATGCACACGAAGGTGTCGGCGATCTTGGACAGTTCTTCGGCATAGGGACGCATCAGGGCCGCGCCGAGGGCGCAGTTCAGGCCCACCGTCAGGGGCCTGGCGTGGCGCACCGAATGCCAGAACGCGGGCACGGTCTGGCCGGACAGGATGCGGCCGGAGGCGTCGGTCACGGTGCCGGAGATCATGATCGGCAGGCGCGCCAGCGTGGGGTGCTCGTCGAAGTACTGGTCGATCGCGAACAGGGCGGCCTTGCAGTTCAGGGTGTCGAAGATGGTTTCGACCAGCAGGATGTCGGCGCCGCCGTCGACCAGGCCGCGCACCTGCTCGTGATAGGCCGCAACCAGCTGGTCGAAGCTGACGTTGCGGGCGGCCGGGTCGTTCACGTCCGGCGAAATGGAGGCCGTCTTGGGCGTCGGGCCGAGGGCGCCGGCCACGAAGCGGGGCTGGTCCGGACTGCTGTACTTGGCGCAGGCGGCGCGCGCCAGCCTGGCCGCTTCCAGGTTCATCTCGTAGGCCAGGTGGCCCATGTGATAGTCGTCCTGGGCCACGCTGGTGGCGCCGAAGGTGTTGGTCTCGACGATGTCGGCGCCGGCGGCCAGGTAGCGCTCGTGGATTTCGCTGATGACGTGCGGACGGGTCAGGGTCAGCAGCTCGTTATTCCCCTTGAGGAAGAGCTCGCGGGCGCCGCTGCCGGCCGGGGCGGCGAAATCGGCGAAGCGCGCGCCGCGGTAATCGGCTTCGGTCAGCTTGTATTGCTGGATCACCGTGCCCATGGCGCCGTCCAGGATCATGATGCGGCGCGACAGGATCTCGCGCAGTTGGGTTTCGATCGGGGACGAGGGGCGGGCGGCGGTCATGGTCGGGGATGTTCTACAGGGGGAACCAACGATTATACGTCAAGCGCCGCTCTTGCTCCGGCGACCGCCTCGGTCACCTCATGAATTGTAACGTAATGTATTTATCCGCCAAATTGATACAATACGATACAAAACAGGGGCCACCCGCAATTTATTTGATACATACAGGGAACAAAATGCCTCCGTCGCCGTCCAGTCTGGCTGGAGACTTGCACATTACCTAACAAACGTGAAGTGCAGGGGCGCAACCGTTTACCAATGGGGAAAACCGTGAACAAAGACTTCGCACCAAACTGGGACGCTCCCGTGACCGTCCGCCACGACACCGCCACCTCCGCTCCCAGCAAATCGAGCCACGCCGTCAAGCAAATCGTCACCATCCGCCTGGACGTGGACATGCTGGAATGGTTCAAGTCCGAAGGGCCGGGGTATCAGACGCGCATCAATCAGGTGCTGCGCGATCATATGGAGGCGCGCAAGAGCGCGGCCTGAAAACCGGGGGGCAGACCTTGGCGGCGCCCCCGCTAATCGAAGACTAGTCCTTCGAGGGGAAAGCCCTTGAGGAATTCGGCGGCGGGCAGGCGCTTGCCGCCCGGCTTTTGCAGCTCGAGCAGGCGCAGGGTGCCATGCGCGCAAGCCAGCACGATGCCATGCTGGGCGTCGGCCGCCAGCACCGTGCCGGGCAGCGAGCCGCTGTCGGCGGCCATCGCCTCGGCGCGCCAGATCTTGATCGTCACCTCGTTCACCTTGGCGTGCGCCCCCGGAAAGGGGTTGAAGGCCCGGACCTTGCGCGCCAGCTCCTCGGCCGCCAGGCCGAAGTCCAGCGCCGCTTCTTCCTTGCCGATCTTGGCCGCGTAGGTCACGCCCGTGGCCGGCTGCGGCACGGCTTCGAGCCGGCCTGCTTCCATGCGCCGCAGCGCGGTCACGATCATCGCGCCGCCCAGGGCGGCCAGCTTGTCGTGCAGGCTGCCGGTGGTGTCGTCGGCCGCGATGGGCAGGCGCTCGATCAGCAGCATCGGACCCGTGTCCAGGCCTTCTTCCATCTGCATGATGGTCACGCCGCTGTCGGCGTCGCCCGCTTCGATCGCGCGGTGGATCGGCGCGGCGCCGCGCCAGCGCGGCAGCAGGGAGGCGTGGATGTTGATGCAGGGGTGGATCTCGAGCACGCTGCGCGGCAGGATCAGGCCGTACGCCGCCACCACCATCACGTCGTAGGCGGTCGCGCCCAGGCGCTCGTGGGCGGCGCGCGCCTCGACGGCGCGCTGGGTGTCCTTGCTGTCCAGGCGCAGCGAGAGCGGCTGGATCACGTCGATGCCGCGCTGCAGGGCCAGCTGCTTGACCGGCGAGGCCTGCAGGTGCATGCCGCGCCCGGCCGGGCGGTCCGGCTGGGTCAGCACGAGGGGAATCTCGAAGCCGGCCGCGAGCAACGCCTCGAGCGCGACGGCGGCAAACTCCGGCGTGCCGGCAAAGACGACTTTCATCGGTTCTCCCGCGGGGTCAGCGGCGGCCCGCGGCGCGCTGCTGGGCGTCGCGTTCCATGCTGCGCTCTTCCTTGAGCAGTTTGTTCTTGATGCGGTTGCGCTTCAGGGGCGAGAGGTATTCGACGAACACCTTGCCCATCAGGTGATCCATTTCGTGCTGGATGCAGACCGCCATCAGGCCGTCGCAGTCGAGTTCGAAGAACTCGCCCTTGAGGTCCTGGGCGCGCACCTTGACGCGCGCCGGCCGCTCCACCCCGTCGTAGATGCCGGGCACGGACAGGCAGCCTTCGTCGTAGACCTGGCGCTCCGCGCTCTCCCACAGCACTTCCGGGTTGACGAAGACCTGCAGGGCGTCCTTGGTCTCGGAGGTGTCGATCACGATCAGGCGCTCGTGCACGTCGACCTGGGTCGCGGCCAGGCCGATGCCGGGGGCTTCGTACATGGTTTCCGCCATGTCGGCGGCCAGCTGCGCCAGGCGCGCGTCGAAGGCCGTCACCGGCTTGGCGATCTTGTGCAGGCGGGCGTCGGGATAGCGGAGAATGTTCAATAAAGCCATACGGTTCAGTTCAAGAAGATGCCGCAAATCAACAAAAACGCAACACTCCGGGAGGGCGTCCGGGAGTGGTTTGTCTTGCTAGTACAAGGATTTATGTGCAGAATTTGATCCAGTTCGGCAAGCTTCTGCAAGGAAGTCAATGCCGCATCCAACGGACATCTCAATGAAAAATTCTA
>DASRUW010000694.1:0-2714 GCA_035655255.1 Telluria sp.
CTACGTGCGCGAGCACTACGACCTGCAGACGCGCTGCCTGCCGGCGTGGCTGGACTTCCTGTCATCTGATACGGTTTCCAAGGCAGTCCTGCCCTAGCTGTATCACATCGCCAGCACGTCCAGCGCGCCGAGCTCCGCGGCCGCGAAATCGACGAAGGCGCGCAGACGGCCCGGCATCAGGCGCGCGCTGGGGAGCACCAGATGCACCGGGACGGGCGCAGGCTCGTAGTCCGCGAGCAGGCGCACCAGCTTCCTCTTCTTCAGATCCTCCGCCACCTGGTAGGACAGCACGCGCGCGATGCCGAATCCGGCGCGCGCCGTGTTCAGCATCGCTTCCACATCGTTCAACTGCAGGCGCGGCGTGAAGCGCACGGCCACGTCGCGCCCCTTGTGGCGGAAGCGCCATTCCGGCAGCGGACGGATGGTGGTGGACAGGATGATGTCGTGCCCGGCCAGGTCGGCCGGCCTGGCCGGGGTGCCGCGCCGCTTCAGGTAGGCGGGACTGGCCACCGCGAGGCGGCGCACCTGTCCCACCTTGCGCGCGACCAGGCTGGAATCGGGCAGGGGGCCGATGCGCACCGCCACGTCGATGCCTTCCTCGATCAGGTCCGCATTGCGGTCGGCCAGCACCAGGTCGGCGCTGATGTCAGGATAGCGCGCCAGGAAGCGCGTGACCAGCGGCGTCACGTGGCGGCGCCCGAACACCACCGGCGCGGCGATGCGCAGCATGCCGCGCAGCGGCGCCTGGCTGTGCGCCTCCACGGCCGCTTCGTATTCCGCCAGCACGTGGCGAGCCTGCAGGGCGAAGCGCTGGCCGGCTTCGGTCGGGGTCAGGCTGCGCGTGCTGCGTTCGAACAGGCGCGCGCCCAGACGCTGTTCCAGCACGCCGAGGATGCGCGTGACGGCCGGCGGCGAACGGCGCAGCTTGCGCGCGGCCGCCGCCATGCCGCCGGCGTCGAAGATGGCGAGGAAGACGTGCAGTTCGTCGAGGCGGTCCATGGCGCTATTCCGAAAAATGGAAGACTGAATTGACATTATGCGGGATTCATGAATTTCTGCGGAATGATTAGCATGGACGTCATTCTTTCAACCGAGGATCATCATGACCATCGTCCTGCACGGCACCCGCCTGTCCGGCCACGCGCACCGCGTCGAACTCCTGCTGCGCATGCTCGGCCTGTCCTACCGCGTCGAGGAGGCGTCAGCCCCCGTGCGCGCGAGCGAAGCCTTCCGGCGCCTGAATCCCTACGGGCAGATTCCCGTGCTGGAAGATGGCGAGGTGGTCCTCGCGGACAGCAATGCGATCCTGGTCTACCTGGCCAAGCGCTACGGCGCCGGCGATGGCTGGCTGCCGGAAGATCCGGTGGGCGCGGCGCGCGTGCAGCGCTGGCTGTCGCTGGCGGCCGGCGAGATCGCCTACGGTCCGGCCAAGGCGCGCTTCCTGCGGCGTTGGGTCGACCCGGAGGCGCCGGTGGCGCAGCAGGCGGAGATCGCCGCGCGCGTGTTCGCCTTCATGGACGCGCAGCTGGCGGCATCGTCCTTCCTGACCGGCGCCAAGGCCACCATCGCGGACCTGGCCTGCTATTCCTATACGGCGCACGCGCCGGAAGGCGGCATCGGGCTCGAGCCGTATCCGCACGTGCGCGCCTGGCTGGCCCGGGTCGAGGCCTTGCCGCGCTTTTATCCGATGGCCAAGGAGTAGGGCCATGGCCGCCGAGCGCATCCTCGAACCCTTCCATCCGGGCGAACTGCGCGCCCAGGAACTGGCGGGCGGCGGGCCGCCCGGCTTCGCCATCCGCGACCACATGCCGGACCAGCACCGCAGCTTCTTTCCCCTGTTGCCCTTCCTGTGCGTGGCGGTGGCGGACGAAAACGGCTGGCCGCTCGCGACCCTGGTCGATGCGGCGCCCGGATTCGTGAGCGCGCCCACGCCGACCGAACTGGTGGTGGCCGCGCTGCCGCGCGCGGACGATCCCGCGCGCGCCGCGCTGGCCGCGGGCAAGCAGGTGGGCATGCTCGGCATCGAGCTGCCGACGCGGCGCCGCAACCGCGCCAACGGCGTGCTGACGCGGGTCGATGCGCACGGCATGGCGGCCGCAGTGACGCAATCCTTCGGCAACTGTCCGAAGTACATCCGCGTGCGCACGCTCGGGCCGGCCGCACGCACGGCGCAGGCTGCGCAAACCTTCGACGGCCTGCCGGAGCCGGCCGCGGCGATGCTGCGCGCGGCCGAGACCCTGTTCGTCGCCAGTTCGGGCGGCGCGCGCGCGGGCAAGCGCGGCGGCATCGACATCTCGCACCGCGGCGGCGCGGCCGGATTCGTGCGCGTGGAAGGCGACGTGCTCACCATTCCCGACTATCCGGGCAACCGCTACTTCAACACCCTCGGCAACCTGGTGCTGGAGCCGCGCTGCGCCCTGGTGCTGGCCGATTTCGCGAGCGGCGACGTGCTGCAGCTGCAGGGGGAAGCGGAAATCCTGTGGGACCGGGCGCCGGACGACGACCCGCTCGCGCAGCGCATGTGGAGCATGCGCGTAAAGCGCGGCTGGCTGCGGCCCGCGGCATTCGGATTGACCGAGATTTACACGCCGGCTGCTTGACACGTTCGCCAAACACAGGTTTAATGCATGCATCTTTGAAAGCGCTTTCATAACCGCATGCATCCCTCGCTCGCCGACCAGCCACTTCCCCCGTTCCCGCCCGGTTTCACCTGG
>DASRUW010000695.1:0-2752 GCA_035655255.1 Telluria sp.
CCGCGGCCATCACGACGGGGGCGCAGTCGGTGAGCGGCATGAAGCCGACCCGCACCGTCGCGCGTTCCGGAGCGTCCGAGCCGGCCGTGTGGAAGCCGGTTGCAAGCGTGTCGGTCATGGTCATCCCAGCAAGTCCTCGACGTCGAGCAGGCGCTGGGCCAGCTCCGCCAGGCGCAGGTTCTTGTTCATCGCCATGCTGCGCAGGCGGGCGTAGGCCTCGGCCTCGTCGAAACGGTAGCGCGCCATGAGCAGGCCCTTGGCGCGTTCGATCACCTTGCGTTCGGCCAGCTTGGCGCGGGTATCGTGCAGCTCCTCGCGCAGGCGGCACTCCTGGCGGAAGCGCGCCAGCGCCACCTGCAGCACGGCGCGCACCCGTTCGGGGCGCAGCCCGTCCACGACGTAGGCGGTGACGCCGGCCTCCATCGCGGCCTGCATGGTGTCGGGCCGGCCGTCGTCGGTGAACATCACCACCGGCCGGCGCTCGTCGCGCGAGGCGACCACGATATGCTCGAGCACGTCGCGCGCGTCCGATTCCGCGTCGGCGATCAGCACGTCCGGCTGCAGCTGGGCCACGTGCGCGGGCAGGAACAGGTCCGCCGGCAGCGCGGCCACGATCTCGTACTCGGGCGGCGGCAGTCCGCTGCGCAGGGATTCGAGCCGCGCCCCATCATCGTCCACGGCATGCACCAGAACGATGCGCAGGGGCCGGGTCATGTCCGTCGTGTCCTTCATGCCAACCATCGTTAGCAAGAAGCAGGCCACGCCCCTATAGCGCTGCGAAGCGCAAGCGGACCCGCACCACGTCGCCGTCCCCTTTCCCGCGCCGGATCGTTTTTGGAACCGGGAGCAGCGTTCGGCCGGACTTCTCGCGCCATACACTGGTTGCCCAGGTTTGCCCGTCCACTGTTGCCAGGACCGAGGTCCGGCCCCAGGCGCCCGCACGGAACGGAGCCTGGTCCTCGGGGACCGGAGCGAAGGTCCAGCCGCCCTTTCCGGGCATGCTGAACAGCGTACTTTCAAACTCGACGGAGATGTCCATGCGGGCCGGGAACGTCAAACTCGGAAATTTTCGCGCCACTCGGCCGGGATGGTGGCATCGTGCTGCCGCTCCAACATGGCCCAATAGTCGGCCAGGGTGCGCCCCGGCGCGCTCGGGAACGGCTCGGCCGTCGCATTCAGCTGGGCGATCCGGTCCAGCCGGAATTCGCGAAACGCGGCGCGCTTCTCGCACCAGGCGGCGACCGTCCAGACGCGTCCCCAATAGAAGAGGCCCAGCGGCCAGACGACCCGTATGCTATGGCGCTCCCCCTCGTCACGGTAGTGCAGGCTCAATTTGCAGCCCTGTTCGATCGCGTTGCGGACCGCGCCGAGCCAAGGCTGGGCGACGCCGGAGGCGAACAGCGGGACCGCCGCCGACCGCGTGCGCCGGTCCCGGGGCAGCGCGCCAATGACCTTCTCCTGGGCGCTCCGCGCCGCGTTGCCGAGCGCGTCGTCGCCGCACTGCGCGGCAACGCGCAGCCCGAATTGCAGCGCGCATAGCTCCTCCCTCGTGAACAGCAAAGGCGGCAGATCGACCCGCTCGGACAAGGTGTAACCGGAACCGGCCGCACCGCAGATCGGTACGCCGCTGGACTGCAGATCCAGGATGTCGCGGTAGATGGTGCGTTGAGACACTTCCATCCGCTCCGCCAGCTGCGCGGCCGTCGTGCAGCGCCGTGCACGCAGCATCTGAACAATCTGGAATAACCGATCGGCTCTACGCACCGCACCTCCGCTATCTCTTGTCGAGTTGGACGCGCACGGTGCGCCCGTATCGCAGGCCAGTCTCGGGACTGTCGATGAGCGCAAAAAAAGCCTGGCACTGCTTGCTTTCCCCGGCCAGTCCCAAGGCGTCGCGCGCGGACTTCTCGTCGCGCCAATGGACCACGTCGAGCCAGCTTCCGTCCTCCATGCGGATCGTCTCCCGGCGCAGGAAGCCAGGAAAGTTCCGGACGCTCGGGGCCATGGCATCGACCGCCGCAAGCAATTGCGCCTCGGTTACCGCCGCCTTCGCCCGGAACGGCGCAAATTCCACGTAATCCGCAGCCTGTGCCGAGAGGCCGAACGTCAGCCCCGCGACCAGCAGCCCGGCGCCCATTGCATTGAAAGTCATTCTACCTCCCTGTTGTCGAAAAGAGCCGACAAGCATACGGCGGCCCTGCTGACACCGTTATGTCAGCAGGTTGGATGCGGCGGCACGCGTGGTCAGAAGCCGAGCTTCGCTCCGGCGCCGAGCAGGGTGGCGATCCCGAGCGCAGCGAAGATCGCGGCGGCGATCGAGTGCACCAGCTTCATCGGGATTTTCGCGGCCAGCCTGTCGCCGACGAAGACGGCCGGCACATCGGCGATCAGCATGCCGAGCGTGGTGCCGGTCACCACCAGCAGCGGCGCGGCATAGTGCGCGGCCATCGCCACGGTGGCGATCTGGGTCTTGTCCCCCATCTCGGCCAGGAAGAAGGTGATCAGGGTGGCGCCGAAGACGCCGAACTTGCCGGCGACCCGGGTTTCCTCCTCCTCGATCTTATCCGGAATGAGGGTCCAGACCGCCATCCCGACGAAGGACAGGCCGAGCACCCAGCGCAGGATGTCCGGACTGATGGCGGATGTAATCCAGGAGCCGAGCGCGCCCGCGAGGCCGTGGTTGACGATGGTGGCCGCCAGGATGCCGAGCACGATAGGCACGGGCTTCTTGAAACGGGCGGCGAGGATGAAG
>DASRUW010000696.1:0-3854 GCA_035655255.1 Telluria sp.
ATGCTGGTGCACGAGAAAGCCTACGGCGTCATCATCGTCCAGAGCTACGACCCGGCCGTGATCTACACCCAGGCCGACCTGGACCTGCTGGCCTTCATGGCCAGCCACGTGGCGGTGGCGATCGCCCGCATGCAGGCCGACCGCGCCATCCGCAAGGCCAACGAACGGCTCGAGACCCAGAACGCGGCCCTGGCCGAGGCCCTGCACCAGCTGGAGGAAGCGCAGTCCGAGATGGTGCGCCAGGAGAAGCTCGCTTCCCTCGGCCGCCTGGTCGCGGGCGTGGCGCACGAGATCAATACGCCGCTCGGCATCTGCGTGACGGCCACCTCGCACCTGGTGCAGGAACTGAAGCTCACGCGCGAGGAGCTGGCCAACGGCGAGATGACCGAGGACAGCCTGAACCAGTTCCTGGAGATCGTCGACCAGTCCCTGCGCATCATGACCACCAACACCCAGCGCGCGGCGGCCCTGGTGCGCAGCTTCAAGCAGGTGGCGGTTGACCAGTCCTCGGGCGACATCCGCAGCTTCATGCTGCGCAGCTATCTGGACGAAGTGCTGCTGTCGCTGCAGCCCAAGCTGAAGGGGCGGCCGGTGAAGGTGGAGGTGGACTGCCCGGCCGACCTGCGCCTGGACAGCTTCCCCGGCGCGGTGTCGCAGATCGTCACCAACATGGTGGTCAACTCGCTGGTGCACGGCTTCGAGCACGAGCAGGCGGGCAGGATCCGCATCAGCGCGCACGCCGACGGCGAGGATGTGGTGTTCGACTACAGCGACGACGGCATGGGAATGGACGCGGACACGCTGTCCAAGCTGTTCGATCCCTTCTTCACCACCAAGCGCGGCACCGGCGGCTCGGGCCTGGGCGCGCACATCCTGTACAACCTGGTAACGGGCGCCCTGGGCGGATCGGTGCGGGTCGAAAGCGCGCCGGGGCAGGGCCTGCGCTATCACCTGCGCTTCCCGCGCGACCGCCGCGAGACGGAGCGCGAGCCGGAAGCGGCATAAACGACGTCATCCCCGCCAAGCGGGGATGACAGTCTAGTCGGGGAACTTGCGGTTGATTTCGAGCGCGCGGTCCATGTTCGCGATCAGCACGTCGACGTATTGCGGGTCGAGGTGCTTGCCCGCCACTTCACGCAGGTGGGCGACCACCTGGTCCACCGGCCACGCATCCTTGTACACCCGCTTGTGCATCAGCGCGTCGAATACGTCCGCCACGGCGACGATGCGCGCGTACTTGTGAATGTCCTCGCCCTTCAGTCCCTGCGGATAGCCCGAGCCATCGTATTTTTCGTGGTGCTGGTGCGCGATCACGGCGGCCGCCTTGAGGATGGGGCGCTGCGAACCGTCCAGGATCGACAGGCCGACTTCCGGGTGCTGCTTCATGATCACCCATTCCTCGGGCGTGAGCTTGCCCGGCTTGAGCAGCACCGCGTCCGGCGTGGCGATCTTGCCGATGTCGTGCATCGGGGCGGCGTGCATCAGGACCGCCGTTTCCTCCTCCGCCATGCCGGACTTCTCGGCCAGCATGTAGCAGATCTGGGACATGCGGCGCACGTGGTTGCCCGCTTCGTTCGAGCGCGACTCCACCACGTCGCCCAACCGCATGATCAGCTCGGCCTGGGTATCGGTGATCTCCTGGGTCAGCAGGATATTGTCGAAGGCGATCGCGACGCCGGAGCAGAACACTTCCAGCAGCTGCGAATCGATGTCGGAGATCTCTTCCACGCCCTTGAGCACCAGCAGCGAGCATTTGCCGCTGTTGTTCGGGAAGTAGCCGACGTAGGTGTCGCCGTGCAGTTTGGAGATGCGGTTGGCGCGCGCGTCGTCCAGCTGGGCCAGGAGTTCCGGCTGGACCAGCGCGCCTTCCATGTCGCCGATCTGGGCCAGCACCTCGTAGGCCGATTCGCCTTCCGCGATCATGCTCGCGCCGCGCAGGCGCACCAGCATGCTCTGTTCGAGGCGCAGCAGGGCCACCACCTGCTGCAGCAGGCCGTTGGCGAAGTCCTTCAGGTTGCGCTGCTGGTAGATGTGCGCGGACGCTTCGATCACGCGCTCCAGGCCTTCGCGGTAGGTCATCTGGGCGTGGCGCGCTTCCTCCACTTTCATGATGTCGCGGTAGGCGCGCAGGGCGGCGAAGGTGGTCGTAAACAGCTTGGTACGGTCCAGCTCCGTCTTTTCCTTGTAGTCGTTGATGTCGTAGTCGACGATCACGCGTTCTTCCGGCGCCTGGCCCGGCTGGCCGGTGCGCAGCACGATGCGGGTGAACTGGTTGTCCAGGTCCTGGCGCATCCAGCGCGCCACTTCCAGGCCGCTGTCCTCCTTCTCCATCACCACGTCGAGGAAGATGAGGGCGATGTCCTTCTCGCGCGCGATCACTTCCTTGGCTTCGGCGCCGCTGTAGGCGTGGATGAAGCTCAGGGCGCGGCCGTCCAGGCGGAAACGCGACAGCGTGAGCTTGGTGATGTCGTGGATGTCCGGTTCGTCGTCGACGAGCAAGACCTTCCATGGGGCTAGTTTGGGCGCGCCGTTGGACAAAAAGGACATGCGTGCAAATTCCGATTTTGAGGTGGATCGACCTGGCGCACTCCAGCGCGGCGCTTGATGTGCCGATTGTAGTATGACCATGGCCTCTTAACAACCGGCAATACTAGACGATTTCGGACATTTGCAACACTTGTTTCATGCGTAGGGAATATTCGAATTCCCCCGCTGCTGTGCGGCGCCTAACATTTCGATACAAATGCTGGTAGAACCGCCATACTCGCAGGCGTATCTACCGGTATAGTTAGCTGGTTCACTACGAAAGGGCGTATCATGAAAACGAGACTCATCCAGTGGGCCGCCGCCGGACTCGCAGCGCTCGCCTCGGCGGGTGCCGTTGCCGGCGAGGCAACCATCACCTTTGTTCATCCCGAAAACTACTGGGACATGCCGCGCTATACGAGCGAGCGCGACGACACCCTCAAGGACATCGCGGATCACTTCATTCATCTGGCCAAGAAGTTGCCTGCCAATGAGGAACTGAAAGTCGAGGTCCTGGACCTGGACCTGGCGGGCCACCTGCGGCCGACCATGCGCGGCCCGGTCAACGAGATCCGGATCCTGCGCGGGGGCGCGGACTGGCCCACCATGCGGATCCGTTACAGCCTGCTGCGCGACGGACAAGTGGTTGCCAGCGGGGAGGACCGCCTGTCCAACATGGACTATCTCATGCGCTTGAATATCTATTCGTCGGGCGATCCCCTGCGTTACGAGAAGCAGATGATGGACGACTGGTTCAAGAAGGACTTCCGCCGCGTCGCGGCGCGCTGAAGTTGCGCTTTCCCAGAACAACCCGGCCCGGCGCCGGGTTTTTTCTTGCCTTCCCGATTCCCGGCACGCTTCGATTCCGTCAAGTTCGCAACTGGCGATGAGCAGGCTCGGCCGCTTCACGAACGTTACGATGAATAAAAACGTTCCTGTGAAAAAAGCATGCCGGCGCATTCCATCCCGTCCGAGAACATCCCCGCAATTGAAGAGTCGGCGGAGGCCGACAGCCGCATCGTCAACCGCCTGCGGCTGGTGCTGGCCGCCGCCGCGCTGTGCTCCGCGGTGATCGATCCCGCCCTCGTCGGGTTCCGCTCCGCCGCACTGCCCCTGCTCGGCGTGTATTTCCTGGGCAGCTTCTTCCTGTGCGCCTGCGCCGAGTCGGGCGCGCCGCTGGTGCGGGCGCGGGCCTGGCCGTGGGTGGACCTGTGCTGCCTCGTCCTCATGCTGGTGCAAGCCGGGAATGCCACCAGCCTGTATGGCGTGTTCTTCTTCTTCATCATCCTGTCCGGTGCGCTGCGGCGCGGTTTCGACGAAGGAGCCCG
>DASRUW010000697.1:0-4714 GCA_035655255.1 Telluria sp.
TCCTGATTTCATTTTGATTACCCGCGTAAATGTTTACTTCAGTTATCAATTTGATTACTCACTTTGATAATGAAGTTACGCTGGTTATCCGCTGCGTTCTGTCAGTTACTCAACAATAGATTTGTCCTTGCTTAAGAAAGAAAACGGACGCCCGCTGGCGTCCGTTTATCGATGTAAATATTTTTCCAGATATTAATGCAGCGCCGTCATCGCATAACCCTTTTCTTCGATTTGTTCGCACAGGTGGTCGATATCGTAATTCGGGAGGCGCTCGGCCTGATCCTGGACGTCGAGGGCGCGTGCCTCCACCTCCCAATCCGTGTTGGTCGCTTCCTGGGGGATCTCGCGCGACGCCGGCACAGCCAGGTAGGAGTAGCTGCCGTCCCGCTCGGTGCGGCGGTAGATGTCGAGTTGCATGTCAGGATCCTTTCAAAGATGAGACAAACAACACTTTCGGACGGGTGAACCGTGCAGTCTGTTCGTTGCGTCACATATTTGCGACAGGCCCGACCGGATTTGTTACAGCGCTTTTCTTTGGGCGTAAGATTTCCTCATAACATATTAAAGTGAGTCCTGCCATGGAGACCTTGCTCGAGCAAATGACCTTGACGAAGAAGTTCCTATTGCTGGGATTAATCGGCCTCATCCTGGCCGGCATGCCGAGCTTCCTCTACGTGCGCGAAGCGTCCAGGACGCTGGACGCCTACATCGGCGAGCAGGCGGGCATCGGGCCGGTCCGCGCCGTCCTCAAGACGGTGCAGTTCACGCAGCAGCACCGTGGCCTATCCGCCCTCTTCCTCGGGGGCGTGAACGAGGTGGCCGACAAGCGCAGCGCCAAGGAGACGGAAGCGGAAGCGTCCTACAACCAGGTCGACGCGCTCGTCGCCGCGCTGGGCGACCGCGAAGTGGCGGCCGCCTGGGCCGGCGCCAAGCGCGACTGGGCGGCGCTCCATGCCAATGTGTCGGGCAAGCGGATCACGCCCCAGCAGAGCAACGCCGACCACGCGGCGGTCATCAAGCAGCTGCTCCAGGTCGAGGAACTGATCGGCGACGCCTACGGCCTGTCGCTCGATCCGGAGAAGGACACCTACGAACTGATCCAGGCGATGTACTACCAGTTGCCCTCCCTGACCGAGGAAACGGGCCGCTTGCGTGCCGCCGGCGCCGCCCTGCTGGCCAAGCACGAGGCGTCGCCGGACGAACGCGCCGCGATCAGCGCCCTGATCGGCCGCGTCAACGACCGCAGCAGCCAGACCCTCAACGCCTACGGCAAGGCGGCGACCGCCAACAAACTGTTCGAGGAAAAGCTGCGCGCCCCGATCCAGAGGGCGATGGACATGGCGCAGGCCCTGACCCGCACCGCCGACGAGAACATCGTCAAACCGGAAACCCTGAGCATGCCCGGCCCCCAATGGGTGGCGACGGCGACCGCCGCCATCGACCAGCAGTTCGAGGGCAGCAAGCTCGCTTCCGAGCTGTTGACCGCCGAGATCGACCGCAAGATCGGCGACCTGCGCCGCGAGCGCTTGCTGACGGCATTGGCAATGCTGCTGGCTTTCGCCGCGGCCACCTACCTCACGGTGCTGATCACGGTATCGGTCACCCGTCCGATCCACCAGGCCGTCGATCTGGCCAAGAACGTCGCCGCCGGACGCCTGACCGCCGATTTCGAGGTCACCGCGAACAATGAAGTGGGCCACATGCTGCTCGCCCTGAAGGAGATGAACGACAGCCTGCGCCGCATCGTCGGCGAAGTGCGTGCCAGCGTCGACACCATCGGCGCCGCCACCCGCGACATCGCCCAGGGCAATGCCGACGTGTCGTCGCGCCTGGAGGCACAGGCCTCCAGCCTCGAAGAGACGGCGTCGTCGATGGAGGAACTGACCTCCACGGTGCGCCAGAACGCCGACAACGCCCGTCAGGCCAACGAGCTGGTGCAGACGGCTTCCGAGATCGCCGAGCACGGCGGTTCAGTGGTCTCGCGCGTTGTGCAGACCATGGGCGAGATCAACGAAAGCTCGCGCCGCATCGTCGACATCATCACCGTCATCGACGGCATCGCCTTCCAGACCAACATCCTGGCGCTGAACGCCGCCGTGGAAGCGGCCCGCGCGGGTGAACAGGGCCGCGGTTTCGCCGTGGTCGCGTCGGAAGTGCGCAACCTGGCGCAACGCTCGGCCGCGGCGGCCAAGGAGATCAAGGAACTCATCAACCGAAGCGTGGAGCGGGTCGAAGCGGGCAATCAGCTGGCCGACCAGGCCGGCCATGCGATGGAGGACATCCTGGGCAGCGTGCACCGCATCACCCAGATCATGCAGGACATCTCGGTGGCCTCCAACGAACAGGGCGCCGGCATCGAGCAGATCAACCACGCCGTCACGCAGATGGACGATACCACCCAGCAGAACGCGGCCCTGGTGGAGCAGACCGCGGCCGCTTCGGCCAGCCTGCAGGAACAGGCCCAGGCCCTGATGCGCGCCATGAGCGCGTTCGACCTGGGCGACGGCGCCAGGGCGGCGCCGCTGCGGCCGGCGCTGGGGCAGCGTGCGCCGCGCCCGCGCCTGGCGGCCTGATTCAGCGGCTGGGGCCGCCCAGCACGCGCGCCGGCAGCAGCACCACGGCGCGCAGCAGTTCGAACACGGCCTCGACCCCGATCCCGATCAGGCGGAACGGCAGCAGCACCAGCCAGATGAAGGGATACAGCACCAGGGCCAGCAAGGCCAGCGGCCAGCACAGGAACAGCAGGACCAGCCAGAGCAGGAAACCGAACATCGCGACACTCCCTTGTGGAACAACGATGACGGCAGCTTAAGGCTGGCCAAACGGCGGCGCAAAAGCAATGCGACCGGTGGCCCCAGGGCGGGGCCGACCGGTCGAATTCAGGGGGCGAACGGGAAGGATCAGGCCAGGGCGTGGGCGCGGTGGGGCTGCGCCAGACCTTCGGCGGCCTCGGCCGCGGCCGAGTCGTACACCACTTCCGCCACCATGGTCGCTTCCAGCGAGGGGAGCGAGCCGCCGGCGCGGTACTGGAAGCCGATCCGCACCACGTCGCCCGCGTGCACCTGCACCGGCTGGCGCAGCGGCAGGGTCATGTAGTGGTTCAGCCAGTCGATGGTGGTGCCGCGCTCCTGCACCACGGCCAGCACATTCTTGGTCACGAAACGCAACGCATTCAGCGCGCCGCTCTTGTCGACCAGGAACTTGCCTTCCCAGCTGATGGCCAGCTCGTTCGGCTGGGTGAAGTCGAGGATGCTGTACACCTGCGGCGCCGAGATCTCCACGGTGCCCGGATAGATCACCCCGGTTTCCTGGAACTGCACGATCGGGGCATGGAAGCCTTCGAAGTCGTATTCCTGCTGCAGGGGCTGCACCGCCATGATGGCCGCTTCCGGCAGGAAGGTCGGCAGCGGGCCGCCGAAACGCGCCAGGTAGCGCTGCTTGAAGGCCTCGATCACCTGCACCTGCTTTTCGCGCAGCATGGCCACGTGGATCATCTCGCAGATGACGACGTCCACCGGCTCCGGCGGCAGGTATTCGAAGGCGTCGGCGTGCACCACCTCGACCTTGTGGCCGTTCGGGTTGATGCCCATGAAGCGGCGCGCCTCGGCCACCATGTCGGGGTTGAATTCGACGCAGTAGACCTTGTCGGCCTGCTGGGCCGCGAACCAGGACAGCACGCCCGTCCCACCGCCCAGCTCGAGCACCTTCATGCCCGGCTTGACCGCATAATGGATGGCCGACTTAAACCCGTGCATGCGGTTCTGGTCCATCAACATGTTGTGGTGGTAATGAACCGGGATGAACTGCCCGAGGTAGCAGCTCTCGATTTCGCTTTCTTTCAACATCGGCATTCCTTTTGCTCGGTTGCAAGGTGGATGGCGCCATTATGGACAAGCCATCCTCGGGCCGATGCGGCGAACTGAAGTGGTTTTGTGCGTTATTTCGCCATGGCGGCCGCGATCAGGGCGGCGATCCGCGGTTTGTCGGCGCGCCTGGCGATCTGCTCGGCGGTAAGTTTCTCGTTGTTGACCAGGCGGGTGTCGGCGCCGCGCGCCAGCAGCAGCTTGACCGCCTCGTCCTTGCCCTCGCGGGCGGCCAGCATGAGCGGCGTAATGCCGGTCGGGGACGGGGCGTTGAGGTCGGCCTTACGCTCCAGCAGGAGCGTCGCAATGTCCACCTCGCCGGCCGCCGCCGCATAGTGCAGCGGGGTCCAGCCCGGCTTGTTGATCGCCGCGCCATGGGCGATCAGGTCCAGCACGGCCTGCTTGTTGCCCTTGAAGGCCGCCATCATCAGGGCCGTGTTGCCGTTCGCGGCCGGCTGGTCGATGCGGATGCCGGGCTGCTCCAGCAGCAGGTGGAAGCTGCGCATGGCATCGTCGCGCAGGGCCAGGATCAGCCCGTTTTCGCCGCGCTGCGGGTCGGCCAGGTTGGGATCGACTTGATGCGCGGCCAGCAGCTTGGTCAGCGTGCCCACGTCGTCGAGCGACACGGCACGCAGGAAGTCGCGGCCCGGATCGGCCCAGGCGGCATTGGCGGCGAGCAGCAAAGCGAGCGCGAGCTTCTTCATGTATAACCTCAGGAATTCATTCCAAGACTTTGAAAAGTCTACGGAAATTCTCGGTGGTCTGGCGCGCGACTTCGGCCAGTGGCACGTCTTTCAGCACGGCCAGGAACTCCGCCACGTGGCAGACATAGCCGGGCTCGTTCATCTTGC